>CAYTVH010000001.1:0-21536 GCA_964441805.1 uncultured Oscillospiraceae bacterium
TGTTGCCCTGTGAGTCTTTAACTGTTACTGAAGGTTTCTTCGCAGATCCGTTATAGGTGTATTTGGTTGTACTCAATTTCACAGAACTGATCTTATATAATGTAGTATCCTTAAATCCATTACACTTGGAACATTTATACCTAATATAACCATTCTTAGATGTTGTAGCTTTCACTGTCTTTATAGTCTTATAGTTATGACTGCATCCCCATTGTGCTTTGAACATAACGCTGAAATCTGTAAGCTTATAGTTAAGCATCTCTGCAGTAGTCATGTTTTCATAGCCTTTAACCTTTACAAAATCATCTCCGTCTTTTTTGTAAAGTGTCCAACCGAGGAATGTTTTCCCACTAGAATGTATAGGCGTACTAACAGATGAGCAGAATTCCTTTATAACCTGCCCTTTTTTGCCATTTCCAAAGGTGCAGCCACTCGTAGTCCATTTGTTATTATATAACCTATCAAACCGCCCTCCATTACCTTCTACAACTACTCTAAAGCCCTCACTTGAATCCCAATACTTAGGCAATTCTTCACCTTTCCATTTAGCAACAAATCGGAAACCTGAATCGATGCATTGATAATTAAGCATTTCATCACCAGAGAGCAACTTTTCCCCATCTAATTTCTGGAACCCGGTGCTTGTCTGCTTGTAAACACACCAGCCCTCAAAAGTTTTTCCCTTTGGATGAGTAGGATCATTTATACTACCAAATGCTTTCTTTAGGAAATAACCTTTATCTACTTGGTCCCAAACAACTCTACGAACTGTTTCTATATACGTGCTTGTTGCACTTCCTCCATTGGTGTCTACGCCTATATCAAAAAGCGTATACTCTTCCGGCATTTCTTGGCCTTCCCATTGACCAATAAATACAACCCCACCTTCAGGGAATTTATAGGCGAGCATTTGGTCTGTTGTCAATATTTCATTGGTCTTATTAAATATAAGGCCGTCTGCTTCATACACGCACCAACCAACAAATTTATGACCACTCTCATTTGCTAGATTTTTTAATGAATATCCTTCTTTTCTTAAGGTAGAGCCCTTCTTACATCCCTCAGTTGTAATAATTGAAGTATTATTTGATTCAGTTGTGACTACATTAAATTCGCTTTCACCACCCTGAATAGAAACTTCAAGTTCTGTGCCCCATGTACCCTCAAGGTAATCACCTTGCCATTGAGCAAAAAACCATACACCTTCTTCAGGGAATGGATAATTCAACATTTCTTCTGTTGTAAGAAATTCTGCACCCTCTATAACCTGCCATCCATTATCAAGCTTTAACGCTGCACACCACCCATCGAAGACTTTACCTTCAGGGTGTATTGGTGTAGTTACATTCGTATATCCAAGCTGCTTTAATGTTGATCCTATTTCTGCCTGGGCGTTACCGCAATCTCCATGGACTTCAGTTACACCATTAAGTGTAGCTTCGAATGTGCCTCCACGCCCTTGTATTCTAACCTCAGTGACCTTTTCGCCGGGAACAGCTTGACCTTGCCATTTTGCAAAAAAGTGTGTCGCATGATTAGGGATTTTATAATCAAGCATTTCCTCCGTAGTTAGGAGTTCTGCACCTTCAATTATCTCCCATCTGCCATCGTTGTCTACACACTCCATTGGAAACCAACCCAAAAACTTATTACCATTCGGATGTTTCATGTTTGCCACATTGGTATATCCGATTTGTCTTAATGAAAAGCCTGAAACACAGTAGTATTCACTATAATCGGTCGTTTTTGTGCTGCCATTTTTTGTTACACTAAACTCACCGCCGTTACCATTAATAGCGATTTCTTGAGATTCAGGTATACCCGGTTCATTCCACTGAGCATAGAACATAATGCTTTGATTAGGAAATTTATAATCTAGCATTTCATCTGTCGTGAGAAGCTCAGCACCTTCTATCTTCGTATAAGTTCCATTCACCAGAACATACGGATACCATCCCAAAAATGCGAAGTCGTTTTCATGACTTAAAACAACCTTTGAATATTTCAAATCACGCATGCACATGCCTTCAACACCGGCAGTCTCACTAGTTTCAGGTGTTGTGTATGTCTCGCCATGTGACGTTACCGTCATCTTTCCACCATTGCCATCAAGTCCCACTTCAAACTTCGTTGCCGCACTTGCCGGCAATGCCGGTATCAGTGTCACCACCATGGCTATCGCTATCGCATACGCCAAAATTTTCGAGACTATCTTCTTCATTTTCTCATGCTCCTTTTTAAAGCTTATTCAAACCGCCTGGCTCCGGCTTGTATTTTATATATACTTTCACAAATACATGATACCCCCCCCCCGCAGTTTTTTGTCAAGGCTGAATAATGCAAAAGAACCATCTGCATTTTGCGAGTTGCGCTTTGCATAATGGTTCTTTTTCTTTGCTATCTTCTACGCTTATGATATAATATCGAAGCGGTATTTACGCCAAATTATCATACTATAATTAAAGGATTATGCACTATGGGTGAATTAAAACAACGTGACTATATGTTTGACACTTTTAGGGGTCTTCTGATACTATCGATCCCCATGTCACACTTCACAAAAATGGCCGGCAACCAGTACGGTGCCATGTATCTGACGGGTGGATTCCCGGAAGAATCCCTCTTCGGATTCGTATACATCACCATCAACGTATTCGTTATGCAGGCATTCATGTTCCTGTCAGGTTATTTTTCTAAAAAAGTTGACCGTGCACAGGAAACAGCATTCAGCACATTCATGTGGCCGTATCTGGTGTTCACAGTAGTTTACTACTTCATCAGAATGTTCTTCATGGATGGAGCTAACCTGAAACTGCTGACACCGCCGTTCGCACTGTGGTTCCTGTTCGTCCTCTTCTTCTATAGGTTCTTCCTGAAGTACATGGTGAAGTTCAACTGGCTGCTGCCGGTGAGCATCATGCTGTACCTTCTGGCAGGACAAGTTGAGGAATTCGGAAACTTCATGTCACTGGGCAGAGGGCTGTCATACTTCCCGTTCTTCCTGCTGGGATACTACTGTTCCAAAGAACGCCTGGCGTGGCTTCAGGGTCTGCGCAAAAAGCCTCTGCTGCTGGTCCTCCTCGGGGCTGTCCTCGTGGGCATAACATTCCTGCTGATGCATTCAGATGTAAAGGTCGGCTGGTATCTGCTCAAACAATCCGTTGACAACTTCCCTAATATGATGTGGTGGGAAGACACCTTGATGAGGATATTGATCTTCTTCGTGGCAAGCGGCTGGATCATATTCATGGTAAATATCATACCTTCAAAGAAAAGCTTCATCTCATATATCGGAATGAACACAATGCCGATTTATGTGTTCCATCTGACACTGAGATATGTTGTGGAATTCTACGGAATTTATGTAGGCTTTATTTCATGCCTGGTGGTGGCATGGTTTGCGGTCATCTCGCTGATCCACAGAAAAGCCTGCTGTAGTTTCTCCGGTAGGAAGAGGATTTGCGATTCCGCTTACGGCGCGGTTATTGTTCTTTCCATAGCAGCTTTCTGGTTAATGTATTCATCAGGATGCCTTGTTCCGTTCTACGGACTTGTGCCTGAAAACATCTACTTCCTGTATGTTCTGGTATATGGCGGTGCACTGATCTGCGGAGTATCATTCGTATCACCGTTCTGGGTGAAGCTGTATGACCTGATGGTAACAGGACCTGTGAGAGGATCTAAGCTGGCAAGCTGGCTTCAGAAAAACAAATGAGGATAAACCTTTCCATAAGGTTTATCCTCTGTTTTATTCTCGCTTAACTCGTTATTTATTTATCTCATCCGGGCCGAGCAATCTGAACATCAAACCGGAAAATACAACAGTAATCCCCTTTGCTGCGAAGTATTCTTCGATAGCCTGCTGGATCTCAGGTGTATGGTTTTCAAGGTTAAAAAACTGTGCGCCGCACTGATCATGGAAGTGCACATATTCTCCGAATCTCTCCATCATTTCCTTCTTAAAAGGGATCACATCGTTGAAACTTATTATCATCGCCATTCCCCCTTACAGCTGCCAGCTGTCCAGATAGTTTTTCTGGTCTTCAGTCAGTTGGTCAATCTCGATATCCCATGCAGCAAGTCTTCTGCGAGCGATAACATCGTCGATCTCATCGGATACGTCGATGACTCCGTTTTTCAGCTTGTCATGGTTTTCCTTGATATAGAGGGCTGACATTGCCTGTACTGCAAAGCTCAGATCCATGATCTCTGCAGGGTGGCCATCTGCCGCTGCTATATTGGCAAGCTTACCTTCTCCGATAACGTTGATGATCTTCCCGTTAGGCAGCTCATAACCTGTGATATTGGCGCGCATTTCACCGGATGAAACAGCAGCTTCTTCAAGGCCTGCCATATCGATCTCAACGTTGAAGTGGCCTGCGTTTGCCAGGATAGCTCTGTCTTTCATGGTCATCATGTGATCAACCGTGATGGTATGCTTGCAGCCTGTTGCCGTAACGAATATATCCCCGAGAGGTGCTGCCTGTTCCATCTTCATAACATCGTATCCATCCATCTTGGCTTCCATAGCCTTAACGGGATCTATCTCGGTTACGATGACTTTAGCTCCGAGAGCCGCCGCTCTCATGGCGATACCTCTGCTGCACCATCCGTAGCCTACTACCACTACTGTCTTGGATGCTACGATAAGGTTGGTGTTTCTCATGATGCTGTCCCATACGGACTGGCCTGTACCGTATCTGTTGTCAAACAGGTGCTTACACTTGGCATCGTTTACTGCCACCATAGGGAATTTGAGGATGCCTTCACGTTCCATAGCCTTGAGTCTGATGACACCTGTGGTGGTTTCTTCGCATCCGCCGATGACTTCTGTTCTCAGGTCAGGACGCTTGTTGTGGAGCATCTCAACCAGGTCACCGCCGTCATCGATGATGATGTTAGGCTTATGTTCAAGGCACATCTCTATATGCCTAAAGTATTCTTCTTCAGTAGCTCTGTGATAAGCGAATACTGCCAAGCCTGAATCGGCCAGTGCCGCCGCCACATCATCCTGTGTGGACAGAGTATTGCTGCCTGTAACAGACATCTGCGCTCCGCCTGCAGCAAGCACCAGACAAAGGTATGCAGTCTTTGCTTCCAGGTGTACCGATAAGCTTATCTTCATCCCTTCAAAAGGTTTGGTTTCTTTGAACTCATCTTCCAGCGCACGAAGAAGCGGCATGTTATTTCTTACCCACTCTATCTTACGATGACCGGAAGGAGCTAAATTAATATCTCTGATATCGTAATTCATTTTTACTCTACTGTAACCGACTTAGCCAGATTCTTTGGCTTATCGATATTGCAGTTCCTTTCTTTTGCTACGTAGTATGCGAATATCTGAAGCGGGATAACAGCCAGTACAGGTGATACTTCGTCTATACACTGAGGTACATAAAACACCTCGTCACATACATTTTCGATCTCTGTCTTGCCGTCCTTGCTCACACCTATGATACGAGCTCCTCTCGCTCTGATCTCTTCCACATTGGATACCATCTTCTCATAGAGGAAGTCCTGAGTTGCCAGTGCGAATACCAATGTATCGGGCTCCATAAGTGCGATGGTACCATGCTTCAGTTCTCCTGCCGCTATGGCAAATGAGTTGATATATGATATTTCCTTCAGCTTCAGTGATCCTTCGTAAGATACTCCTGAGTCAAGACCTCTGCCGATGAAGAATACCTGCTCTTTGCGGTGGTACTTCTTAGCCAGTGCAGCGATCTCAGGTTCCTTATCGAGGATCGCTTCTACCTTAGAAGGCAGCAGCTTCAGCTCTTCAAGGACTTTACCATAGTATTCCTTATCGATGGTTCCCTTGGTGCTTCCCATATAAAGGCCGATCAGATACATACAGATCAGCTGAGTCGTGTATGCCTTTGTTGATGCAACTGCTATCTCAGGTCCTGCCCATGTGTAGAATACGTCGTCGGACTCACGAGCCACTGAACTTCCCACAACATTTACTACAGAGAGAACGCGTGCGCCTTTGCGCTTAGCTTCTCTTAAGGCAGCCAGCGTATCGAGAGTTTCCCCGGACTGAGAGATGGCGATGAACAATGTGTTTTCATCCACGAACGGGTCTCTGTATCTGAATTCTGATGCTATATCCACTTCAACCGGAACTCTTGCCATCTTCTCGATCACCAGCTTGCCGACAAGACCTGCATGGTATGCTGTTCCGCAGGCTACGATATATACCTTGTTGAATCCTTCGATATCTTCCTTGGTCATGGAAATGCCGTCAAGGTTGATGCTTCCGTCTTCGTTGATACGTCTGAGGAGAGTTTCGCTTATGCCCTTTGGCTGCTCGTGGATCTCCTTCAGCATGAAGTGGTCATAGCCTTCCTTTTCAGCGGCATCAGCATCCCACGTAACGTTGAAAACTTCTCTTTTAACTGTATCGCCGTGTTCGTTATATATAACGATATCGTCCTTTGTCAGGACTACTGTTTCGTTGTTTTCGATGAGGTATACCTGTCTTACATATTTGAGCAGAGCAGGGATGTCTGAAGCAATGAAATTGCATCCCTTGCCGATGCCTGCCACCAGCGGTGCGTCTTTTCTTACAGCCACCATCTTGTCAGGTTCATCTGCTGCGATGGCGCATACTGCGTATGCACCCCTCATTTCTTCGACAGCCTTGTTTACTGCTTTAAGCAGATCTCCGTCATAGAATATGCCGATGAGGTGGGCGATGACTTCAGAGTCGGTTTCCGACTTGAATACGATGCCATACTCCTTGATGAGCCATTCCTTGATTTCCTGATAGTTTTCGATGATCCCATTGTGTACGATAGCGATGGAATTATCCATGTTGCCGTGAGGATGTGAGTTCACATCAGAAGGGGCTCCATGGGTAGCCCATCTTGTATGGCCGATGCCGATGGAGCTGTCAAATTCAGGCTCACCTATTATCTTTTCAAGATTCTTGATTTCTCCAACGTGTTTTCTGATCTCGATCTTGCCGTCTATAGGCAAAGCGATCCCTGCAGAATCATAGCCTCTGTATTCAAGTCTCTTAAGACCGTCTATTATCTTTTCTTTTGCGCCCGCGCTTCCTACGAATCCAACTATGCCGCACATAAATAGTTCCTCCTTTAGCCGAATTTCTTGGTGAGCTTGATTGCCAGGTCTTCTGCCAGTCTGGTTATATGATCTACCTCCTGACCTTCCAGCATCACTCTTACCAGCGGCTCTGTTCCTGAAGGTCTTATAAGCACTCTGCCCTGTCCTTCCAGTTCTTTTTCAACTGCCTCGATGGCCGCTGTAATATCCTTATCTGTTTTATACTTTTCTTTGTTTTCGTTCTTCACTCTGGCATTCTTGAGCACTTGAGGGTAAATCCGGATCTCGTCGCTGAGTTCAGAAGGCTTCTTGCCGCTCAGCAGTATCGCCTGCAAAAGCTGCAGCGAGGAAAGTATCCCGTCACCTGTTGTGGTATGGTTAAGGAAAATAATATGTCCCGACTGTTCCCCGCCTATGGCACATCCTGTCTTCAGCATGCTTTCAAGAACATATCTGTCGCCTACTGAAGTGACATCCACCGTACATCCCATGCTTTCGATGTATTTGTGGAAGCCGATGTTGCTCATTACTGTTGCTGTAACTATATCTCCCGGAAGCTGATCCTTTTCTTTCATCATCTTGGCACAGATGCATATCAGCTTATCTCCATCGATGATCCTGCCCTTTTCATCTACAGCTATCAATCTGTCTGCATCACCATCGTATGCCAGGCCTAAGAACGCCCCCTGCTTCACCACTTCTTTCTGAAGCTTCTCGGGATGGGTAGAGCCGCACTTATCATTGATGTTGACACCATCCGGTTTGTTGCCGATCACTGTGATATCAGCCCCAAGGTCTGTATAAACCATCTCTGCAATTTTGTAAGCCGCGCCATTGGCACAGTCCAAAACCAGTTTGATACCCTTGATATCAACATCGATGGTATCCTCAAGAAAAGCTGCATATCTGTCTGCAGCATCATCATCTGCTTCAAGACATCTTCCCAGCTTTTCTCCTGTCACATGGCTGTTCACATCGATTCCACGAAGGATTATATCTTCGATCTGTTCCTCAATATCATCGTCCAGTTTAAAACCTTCTCCGTTGAAAAACTTGATTCCGTTGTATTCAAATGGATTGTGTGATGCTGAGATAACCACTCCTGCATCAGCATGATATGCCTTGACAAGATGGGCGATAGCAGGTGTAGGAAGTACTCCTACCTTGATAACATTTCCTCCCACTGCCAGAATACCTGCACTGAGAGCATCTTCAAGCATATCTCCGGAAAGACGCGTATCTTTGCCTATAAGAACTATCGGTCTTTTCTTATTCTTGCTGAGCACATGAGCTCCGGCCTTACCCAGTTTAAAAGCCAGCTCCGGTGTAAGTTCAGAATTGGCTACACCTCTCACACCATCAGTTCCAAATAATCTTCCCATTGTCTTCTCCTATCAGTAAATACATATTATCAGGCAACTCTACATGGATACTTATCTTGCCGTTTTCATCAGCAGAAACAGTTCCTTCTGCACTGTTGATATCTGCCAGAGCATCTTTGATCCCTGCTATCATTATACTGTCAGGGGCATCTATTTCATCAACATTTATTTTTTCCCCATGTGCAGCAACAAGGTTCAGTTCCACTGCTTTTGTTGATAAAAGCCTTATTTCTGCACTTGCACTATCGTTGTTCAGTTCTATTCCTTTGATTTCTCTTCCCTTGCCGTTTACAGGTTTAAGATCCACTTCCACCCATTCGCTTTGTTTGGTTGATGCCTGCTGCGGATCTATTATCCCCTTTACTTCTTTTACCTTTGCTACCGAACTTTCAGCTCCCCATACTGTGACCTTTTCCGGATAATATCCAATTACCCATGGAACTTCCTGTACGGCAGAATCTCCTGAGCTTGACATGTCTTCAGCAAACTCCATCACAACAGGTACAGAGGCACGAGTAATATACTCCACCTTGACGTTCATTACGGATTGAGATGAGCTTTCCAGACTAACGCCCGAAGGAAGATTTATCACGATCTTTTCTTCATTGTCACCGAGCTCACATTCGGCCACATCCACATATGCTGTAAGTCCGTTTTTCTTGGCCTCATTCACATCTGAACGTTTGCCGCTTACAGTCGCGTTTATGGTTATCTGTTCATCATAAGCTGCTGCCATACCGTAGTCAGCCAGCACCTCTGTATTGGACAAGGATACAGGAATATCTCCTATCTTGGCCTTAGTCTCAGGGTCCACTTCTCCCATAACGTACAGCCACATAGCCACAGCGATCAAAAGGGATACTATTTTAAGAGCTGTATTACCTTTATGCATCTTTCTCCCTCCTTATCTTATTTATGATACGAGGAATGAAGGACATGGTTCCTGTAGTCTCACCGGTATTGAGGTACATGTTGAGCAATGTTTTTTCAACAGTTTTGATATCAAGGAATCTGGAAAGCTGTCCTTCGCTTGCCATCGAAATGATTCCTGTCTCTTCAGAAACGATCAGTACCAGCGCATCGGAATGCTCCGTAACACCTATTCCTGCCCTATGTCTGGTTCCAAGATCCTTGCTGATGGCGGTAGTCCTTGATAAAGGAAGTACACAGCCTGCTGCGCATACTCTGCCATCTTTTATGATAACCGCTCCATCATGCAAAGGTGCCCCTTCATAAAAGATATTGCCGAGGATCTGTTCAGAGATCTCCGCATCTATGATGGTGCCGCTTTCCATAACATCCGAAAGATTTGTTTCCTTTTCGAATACTATGAGCGCGCCCACTCTTTCCCTTGAAAAAGTCTCTATGGCCTTAACGATATGAGCTGTGATCTTCTTGCCTTTTTCTTTATCCATCTGGGTGAGCGGAGCTTTCATGATCTTGCTCCTTCCCATATATTCAAGACCTCTTCTGAGCTCAGGCTGGAACACTACTATGATAGCGATCGCTCCCAGAGATACTGCACCTTTGAGTATCCAGTTTATCGTATGCAAATTGAACAGACCCGTAACAACTGTCGCAACCACCAGGAGAATTACTCCCTTTAGCAGCTGTTCAGCCCTGGTCTGCTTGATAAGCCTGAGTAACTGATAGACAACGAATGCCACTATCAGTATGTCTATGGCATCTGCTATTCCGACGCCGGAAAATACGTTTTCAAAAAACTTTTGCATCAATTTGCTCCCATTTGCTTGTAAATATCCACATTTTATTTTACAGAAAAAGCCACTTGTTTTCAATAGGAAATGGAAGAAAACACAAAGGCTTCACCCAGCTTACAAATAAGGCCCCGCTCTCGATCTGCCCCATAAAAAAGCGGAGCATATGCTCCGCCTAATTATATTTATAATTATGTCCTAATATGTAGTTTCAAGTAAGCCATAATCCTTGTCATTTCTCTTGTATACGACATTTACTGCATCTGTTTCGATGTTGAGGAAGATGAAGAAATCGTGTTCTACCAGTTCCATCTGCAGGATAGCTTCGTCTACAGTCATTGGAGTCAGCTCAAATTTCTTCTTCTTAACTACCTTGCTTTCCTCTTCTTCAGGGAGTTCATCGTATACAGGAAGATCTGCGAACATTACTTCCTTTTGGCCCTTATGTTTCTTCTGCAGCTTAGTCTTGTACTTGGACATCTGGTTTGACAGCTTGTCTATAATTCTGTCAACGCCATCGTAAGGATCGTCTTCCTTAACTTCAGCTCTGAAGATAGTGCCTTTAGCATTGATAGTCGCTTCCATCTTGTAACCACCTTTTTCTCTGATTACCATGATGTTGCCGGTGATATCATCTGAAAAATACTTGTCAAGCTTCTGGAACTTCTTGCTTACAGTGCTTTTCAGAGCATCACTTGGAGTATAGTTTTTGCCTGTTATGTTTGTCTTCATAATATCGACCTCCTTTTTAGGCTTTTGTTGTAAACATTATACCATATGTTGTGGTTTAGTAAAGTGTTTTCACAGAAAAGTCAGAAAAATAAAAAACGAACTGTATATATGGCTCACCTGACCTGATCTTTGCCCCCACACCTGCCTTGACCCGGATTTTCCGGAGGACTTACTTCTAAACTACGCCATGATCACTGCCGCCTTGCGGATCAGCTTACGTGGGACCCTTCGCCCGTAGCTGGCCTGGCCTTTCAATCACAGACATGAGCCATATATACAGTTCGCTTTATGACCTGCGGGATCATCCCGCATTATTTTCTTCTGATGGCCGGCGGTTCCCGCCGCTTGCCAGCGTCAGCAGATACACCTGAGCTGCCCCTGCCTCAGACAGCACCTTGCTGCAAGTATCCGCAGTCGCCCCTGTGGTATAGATATCATCTATCAGCAGCACTTTCTTTTCTTTTATTTTGACAGCACCCTTTGCCGTTACGGCAAATGCCTCATCAAGAGCAAGCCTGCGTTCAGCCGGATTGAGGCTCCTGAGAAGCTGAGTTTCTTTTTGCCTCACCAGGATCGTATCGTCAAAGGCTTTATCCCAAAGAGCAGACAGCCTTTTGCCCATGAGGGCCGACTGGTTGTACCCGCGCTTCTTTGCACGTCCTGCACTTATGGGCACAGGTATTATAACATCAGGATGGATATCTTCACAAGAGATTCGATCATAAAGAATGTCGCCGAATTTCATTGCAAGATATCCTTTGCCGTTATATTTATGATCCAGCAGCACTTCCCTTTCGTGGAGACCATACGTCAGGCAGCTGAACCCCTTGGTGAAATGGTGCTCGTACACCATACAGTCATAGCAAAGACTGCCCCTGTACGCATCCTGCAGTGCCTTGCCGCATTTCTCGCACGTCCTGCCGTTTATCCAGTGAAATTTCTTTGCACATTCATCACACAGCGAATAAGGTCGGCTTCTGTCGATAAGACTGCCGCAGCAGATGCAGTAAATGTTTGACGGAAATACGGCCTCGTCGATGGCCATCTTCGCCTTCTCCAATATCCCTTTCATTCTCTTCTCCCCTTTGTTCATGGAGCTGATGGCACCCGGCCTCAGCTCATCCCATCTGCAGATATCTCCTAAGCCTTACCCCCAGGCCTGAGAATCTCTCACTTATGCGGTCGTTGTCCACCATCCCCTTAAGCTTGTTTTCGGATCCCACCAGCACTACAGCTTTCTTGCCTCTGGTGACTCCCGTGTAAAGCAGGTTCCTGGTCGCCAGCATCGGTGGGAACCAGCTGACCGGCATTATGACTATCGGGAATTCACTTCCCTGGCTCTTATGTACCGTAACAGCGTATGCCAGTTCCAGTTCATCCAGCTGGCTGAAATTATATGTGACGTATTTCACCTCGTCGTAGACCACGGTCATCTCATTGAACTCCCTGTCTATCTTTTGGATGAATCCCACGTCTCCGTTGAAGACTCCTTCCCCTTCTGTGAAGTCCTCAAGGTTTTTCCACGTCATCTGGTAGTTGTTCTTTATCTGCATCACTTTATCGCCTTCGCGGAAAGTGCGCTCTCCAAATGTCTTCTCTTCAAGGCTCTTGTCAGGCGGATTCAGCACCTCCTGCAGTTCCTTGTTGAGATTGATACTGCCCAGCAATCCCTTTCTCACCGGCGTCAGTATCTGTATATCGCCTATAGGCGATAATTCCTTGTAATACTCAGGAAGTCTGCTGATACAAAGCTCCTTGATGGTCCGGAGCATATCTTTCTCCGTGCTGCGCCTCAGCAGGAAGAAATCCTTGTCCTTTGCATTGCAGTCAGGATAGTCCCCCTTGTTTATCCTGTGGGCATTGACGACGATCATGCTCTCCCCTGCCTGACGGAATATTTCCGTCAGCCTTGTGCAGTATATGAATTCGCTGGCGATGATGTCTCTCAGCACATTGCCTGCGCCTACCGACGGCAGCTGATCCGCATCGCCCACGATTATGAGCCTTGTTCCCGGCCTTATGGCATTGACAAGACCGTTCATAAGCAGCAAGTCGATCATGGAAGCTTCGTCGACGATAACTGCATCGTAATCCAATGGATCCTCCTTGGTCTTGCCGAATCTCATCATATCTTCGCTCTCTGAGTAGTAATACTCCAGCAGCCTGTGGATGGTAGATGCGTAATGCCCCGATGTCTCGGTTATCCTCTTGGCTGCTCTGCCTGTGGGTGCTGCTATGGCAGTCTTCAGACCGCTGTCCTCAAGTATGTTGATTATGGTATTTATTATGGTAGTCTTACCTGTACCCGGACCGCCTGTGATCACCGAAACCCCCATGTTGAGGGAGGTGGTCACCGCATGCTTCTGGTTGTCCGAAAGATATATGCCTGTGGCTGCTTCGGTCCTTGATATGAGGGTTTCTACGCTTCCTGCTATAGGCTTCAGCTGTGCTGAATTCAGCTCGCCCAGCATCCTGCAGACATTCTGCTCTGCCATATAATACGGCATCAGGAACACCACGTTCCTGTCATCCAGATTTTCTATGTGTATGTCGCCTTCGAATGCCATGGCAAGGAGCTGTTCCTGGATAAGCTCCATGGGAAGTTCCAGCAGCTGGCCTGTCCTCTCGCAAAGCACGCTCTGCGGCAGGAATGTATTGCCTTCTCCCGCAAAGTAGGACAGCGTGAATTTGATGCCGCTCTTTATCCTGAATTCGTCGTCGGATGCTGTTCCCATTTTCTCAGCTATCTTGTCAGCTTTTTTGAAACCGATACCGAAAACATCTTCCACCAGTCTGTATGGATTCTCCTCCACAGCTTTGATGGTATCTTCTCCGTACACTTGATATAGTTTCATGGCATAGTTGGCACTTATTCCGAATTGCTGCAGATAGAGCGTAACGTTGGCGAATTTCCTATGCTTTGAAAAAGCCTCAGCTATTTTGAAGGCAGTCTTTTCCCCTATGCCTGAGATCTCCGTCAGCCTGTCAGGTTCTTCTTCTATGATGCGCAGAGCGTCCTTTCCGAATTTAGCCACTATTCCTGCGGCAGTCTTTCGGCCTATGCCCTTCATAACTCCTGAAGCCAGGAATTCCCTGATCCCATCTTCAGTGGAAGGCATCACTTCCTCGAAGCCTTTGATGGCAAACTGCTCCCCGTATGTGGGATGCTCGATGAATTCACCTCGAAGTTCATAGCTTCTGCCCACAGCCGCTGCAGGCAGGTTCCCCACGATGGTGAACGCTTCGATCTCAGTTTCAAAAACGGCTACAGTGTAGCCGTTTTCGTTGTTGTGAAATATTATCTCTGCTATTGTCCCTTGCTTTTCTTCTAACATATTTCCCCGTTATTATACTGCAGACATTATCTGAGCCATTCTACTCCTCTTAAGTTGGTTCTCAGCTTACTCCTATTATACTGCTTAGCGAGTTTGAGAAGTTCTTTTCTTTCATTTCTTGATGCTTTCTGGTGAACTACAGCAGGCAGCAGGCTCAGAAGGTATTCTGCTCTCTTAGGATCGTCTGTGATGCCTGCTTCCATGATGTCATTGACATCGATGGCCAGATCTTCTTCGAATATTGGCTGTCCTTCACTGATGATCAGTTTGATCAGATACTCACGTCCTTCGATCTTGGCATCGTTATAGTCAAATACTATTACCTGTGCCTTGCTCAGCTTATCATAGAAATTGAACTTATCCCAGCCATGCTTGTAAATGAACTGTTTCAGCATGGTATCTTTGCCTGCGAAGTGGAGATCCTGTGTGTACTTGTCTGCATCGATGAGCATGTCAAGATCCTCTTCTTCGTGAGGCAGATGCTTGATTATATCATTGTAATGTTTACCGAAGCACATAGCCACAAGAGCCATTCTTCTCAGCGGTATCTGCTTTGTTTTATCTATGTTGTTTACCAGTGTTTCAAATTCTTTTATTGCTCCTCTGCCGGCTGAAGTTACGGCCTTTTCACCCAGGACACCTGAAAGAAGTCCCAAATCAGCCATCATCTTGAGAGCCTTGCCTGTGTTCTTTCCACCAAGGATCTGCAAGTATTCATACAGGATATCATCTTTGTCCCCATGGATCAGCAGAGCGGCATTTCTTCCGATGATGTCAGCCAAGCTTTTATGTAAATCGAAATTATAAAGAGATACGTACCTGATCGCCTTAAGCATCCTTGCCGGATTCTTCTTGTATGCATCTTCCGTATGAGGTACCGGCTTGAGCAGCTTTGCCTGGATATCTTCTCTGCCTCCATACGGATCTACCGGAGTCTTCTGAGGATGTTCTGCGATAGCTTCCACTGTAAGGTCGTATACCTTGATCTGATCTTCGATGGAACCCTGGATTGTAACGATATCAGCTATGACGCCTTCATAATAGTCTGCCACGTTGATATCCTCTGAGATCACTTCTGTTGAGTAATCCAACCTTGTTGTTCTCTTGCCGAGAACTTCACCTTCAGGGAAGATCTCACAAATTTTTTCCTGAGGACAATCTGTGTAGAGATCCCAGTCAAGGGGATCTGTCCCAACATATGATGCAGTAACGCACTGTCCTGCGCAGTAAACTTCGTACCCTGCAGTTGTAAGCTGATTTATGATTTTGTTAATCTCTTTTGGTCTTTTGATCATTTTGTAACACCTTTCTAAACTATATCTGCATCTGCCGACCTGTTATTCTGATACTCTGTATATTGTTCTGTTGTCGAGGGTCCAAACCTTATCGCTGAATTCGCCCGGCTCTGTCTTCTCGATGGCTTCCTGCATGTCGAACATCTTAGCATCGATCATGTCCAGATAGTGGAGCATTTCTGCCTCAGGGAACAGCGGTTTCTTAGGGCTTCCGAATTCCGGTTCATAATGATGGGACAACATCATGTGTTCCAGCATTACTGCCTTTTCTCTAGGCATCCCCAGCTCCTCGGCAAGCTTATCTATGGTTCTTACTCCCAGAACGAGATGTCCCAGCATCTTTCCTTCGAAAGAATATCCTGAGGCTATCCCCAGCTCGTTGGCAACTATCTCGTTGAGCTTTTCCATATCATGAAGGATCACTCCTGCCATCACCAGATCCTTGTTCAGGTTGGTATACACCTGACATGCTTTCTCAGCCATCATCAACATTCTCTTGATATGATAGAGAAGGCCTGCCAGCTCAGCGTGATGGTTTTTCTGTGCAGCCGGATAGTACATGAGCCTTTCCTTGTTGATATCAAGCTGTCTGATGCAAATGGCTCTAAGATCCTTGTCTGTGAATGCTTCTGCTTTGCCGTATATGTAAGCATACATGTCAGCCGCATCTTCAGGCGCCGCCTTTATATAATCTTTCATGTCTATATTATCTTCAGCTGATGTCTGTCTGATCTTGGCGACCCTCAGCTGCTTCATACCGTTCCACTCGGTAACCAGTGCCTTTACCTTGATGACATTCCCTTCTTTGATCTTTTCAAGTCCGGGCAGTTCTTCATCGGCGATATCCCATTTTTTTGCTGATATCTCACCGGTACAGTCTGCCAGCAGAAGATCCAGATAAGCCTTCCTGTTGGAACCGACTTTTACTGCCACCGACTTGACTATCAGATAAGTGATCAGTTCCTGATTGGTCTTGATATCTGAAATATATATATCTTTCATGGTTGTCTTTCCTTTCATGTCTGTCGGATAAGCCCGATGGGCATATCTGTTAACTTGTATTGTAACATATATCTACAGATAATTGACGGAAAATTTAAATTAGTTTTCGCAAAATGCCTGTGAAAAAATTGTTTTGTGCAATATAAAACAGAGCTAAGCACCTTGTTTTTGATGTTTAAGCCCTGTTTTTCTTCGTATTTTGCTGCTTATCTTCTGTTGCTCTTTCTCCAGATACCCATCTTTTCTGCATCTCTGATCAGTTCTTCTCTGAAATCAGGATGTGCGATGGAGATCAGAGCTTCTGCTCTTTCCCATACAGTAAGTCCCTTGAGGATGACTTTACCGTATTCTGTTACAACATAGTGTGTATTTGTTCTTGTATCTGTTACTACAGAACCCTGAGCCAGTGTAGGCTTGATTCTTGACTGCAGGTTGCCTTCCTTATCTTTGAATGTTGAAGACAGGCAGATGAAGCTCTTGCCGCCCTTGGAAAGGTATGCACCCAGTACGAAGTCCAGCTGACCGCCTGCCCCTGAAATGTGCTTGATGCCTGCTGATTCAGCTCCAACCTGTCCGAACAGGTCGATGTCAACTGCGTTGTTGATGGAGATGAAGTTGTCCAGTGAAGCTACTACTCTGATGTCATTTGTATAGTCTACAGGAGCTGACAGACAATCAGGGTTGTCATCGAGGAAATCGTACATTCTCTGTGAGCCTGCACCGAATGCGTAAGCCATTCTGCCCTTGTCGATGTTCTTCTGTGCTCCTGTGATCTTGCCTGCTTCTGCGATGTCAACGAAACCGTCAACGAACATTTCTGTATGAACGCCCAGGTCGTGAAGATCTGATTCGGCGATCAGTGATCCTACTGCATTTGGCATTCCGCCGATTCCCAGCTGGAGGCATGCTCCGTTGGGGATCTCTTCTACGATCAGTTCTGCAACTTTACGGTCGATGTCGCTTGATGGAGCAGCACCCATGGCTTCCATAGGCTGGTTTGCACTCTCTACGATGGCATGGACCTTTGAAAGGTGGATCTTCTCACCTTCAGGATGTCCGCCAAGGCATATAGGCATTTCGTTGTTTACTTCCAGGATGATATGCTTAGCTCTGTTGCACATATCTCTCAGATGAGATGCTGCAGGACCGAAGTTGAAGAAGCCTTCTTTGTCCATAGGAGCGACCCTGATCATTGCCACGTCTACAGGATCAGGAAGTTCTCTGTAGTATCTGGGCAGTTCTGAATATCTGATAGGTGCGTAGAAGGAAAAACCTCTTGCGATCATCTTTCTTTCGATGCCTGTCATGTGCCAGCTGTTCCATGAGATGTGCTTGGCTGCATCTTCCATCTTGAAGATCTCCAGTTCTCTCAGTGCTATGCCGCCTCTGAAGTTCACATCGTAGAGATCCTGTTCCTTGATCCACTTAGCTACTGCTGCATCCAGCTCATAAGGGATACCGATGGTCCATCCGAAATCAACCCAGTCACCTGACTTGACGACTTTGACCGCTTCTTCTGCTGTAGTCAATTTAGACTGATATTCTTTAATCAAATCACGCATTTCTCTTTCCTCTTTCCTCTAAAATATAATCCTAAAACCTCAAAATAATTTTGTGTTGCTATATATTACCATGATCCGGGCATATACCCACTAGAAGATTATACCAGTAATGTCATCGGAACGGCAACTGTTAATTTAACTTTTACAGCTTCCCTACGACTCTGTATATCTCGTCGGATGAAGGCGGGGCTATGTCGATGTTTCCGATTTTAAGACCGTATTCTTTTTCTTCTATCCTGCCGATGATATGTGCCGCTACTCCCGCTTCCGCCATGGCTGCTTCCATCTGCTCTTTTTTATCTTCCGGAACTATGATCACCATGGATCCGCTGGAGATGAGCCTCAGTGGATCGATATTGAAGAACTCACATATCTTGCGTGTTTCAGGTTCCATAGGGATCTTGTCTTCCCAAACTTGCACGCCTTTGTCTGCTATCTGGCACATTTCCCAAACAGCTCCCAGTATGCCGCCTTCGGTGATGTCATGCATACCGTGGGTCCCAACTTTTCCGGCAGCTATGCCTTCTGCCACTACGCTTACCTTGTCCAGGAAACCTACTGCTGTCTGCAGTTCTTCTTCTGTAAGAAGATTCTTTAACTGTTCTGCATAGTCGCAGGCGATGATCCCGCTGCCTTCAAGTCCTGCAGTCTTGGTCATCATCACGTAATCGCCGACTTCCATATCGTTGCCGCTCTGAGATGTACCATTAACTGCCTTACCGATGGCTGTGGATACTATCACCGGCTGCTTCACTGCAGGAGTGACCTCAGTGTGACCCCCGATGATTTCTACTTTCAGAGCCGCTGCAGTTTCAGCTGCCTGCCCCATGATGTGTTCAACATCATCTTTTGTCGTTCCTTCGGGAAGCATCACCGCCAGCATGATGCCCAGAGGCTGCACTCCGTTTGATGCGATATCGTTGCATGTGATATGTATGGCCAGCCTTCCTATATCGCTGACCGCTGCAGTTATGGGATCTGTAGACATGATGCATTCATGATCCCCAAAGTCCATCACCGCACAGTCTTCACCGATCCCGGGTCTGACCTTAACATCGTCGCTTCTGTATGCTATTTTGTTGAATACCAGTTGTTTCAGCAGATCGCTGTCTAATTTTCCTGTTTCCAGCATTTTACTCTCCCAACATTTCCATGAATTGTTCTTCAGTTATGATAGGCACCCCCAGCTCTTTAGCCTTCTTGTTTTTTGATGAACCGGATGTGATGTCATTGTTTATAAGGTAATCGGTTTTGGCGCTGACTGATGAAGCCGTCTTGCCTCCGGCAGCTTCGATCGCCGCCTTCACCGCATCTCTGTTTTCATAATGGTAGACCTTGCCTGTGATCACAAAGGTCTTGCCTGTAAGGACACCGCCTGCGCTTTCTGCGAATGATTGGTCCAGATCCAGGACTTCCAATAAGCTGCTTACTGCTTCAAGTTTCTCGTCGCTACGGAAAAACTCCACATACGCCTTGGCCATCACATCGCCGATGCCGTCGATCGAGGAAAGTTCCTCTTCGGTGAGTGCCTGTATCTTCTGCCAGTTGTTCCTGCATTCCTTGGCGATCATCTTGGCGTTGGCAACTCCGATATTGGGGATACCAAGACCATAGAGAAGTCTTGCCGGAGTGGTGTTTGCAGCCTTTGCAGCAGCCGCCGTCAGGTTGTCGAACGATTTCCGGCCGAAGCCTTCCATGGCAACGATCTTATCCTGCCACTTACTCAGCTTGAAGATATCTGCCGGCTCTTTGAGTATCCCTTCATCGATGAACTTCTCCAAAGTTGCTTCAGAAAGTCCTTCGATATTGAGGGCATTCCTGCTGACGAAGTGTGTGAATGATTTGATCATTTTAGCCGGGCACTCAGGGTTAGGACAGTGGAGCGTCTCCACACCGTTGTCGTCGTGTATTTCAGTTGCCGCACTGCACACCGGGCATTCTGCCGGCGGCTTGATGGTGCCGCTCTTGGTCGTGTTATCGGCGATCTGCGGGATTATCATGTTGGCCTTGTAGACTTTGATCATGTCCCCTTCTCCCAGCGCCAGCGACTTGACGATGCTGAGATTGTGTACCGATGCTCTGCTTACTGTGGTCCCTTCCAGTTCCACCGGCTCGAATATGGCGATGGGATTTATGAGACCTGTCCTTGATGTGTTCCAAAGGACTTCTATCAGAACCGTTTCCTTGATCTCGTCTTTCCATTTGAATGCGATGGAGTCTCTGGGGAACTTGGCAGTTGTGCCCAGGGATCTGCCGTATTCTATGTCGTCATATATGAGAACCAACCCATCCGATGGCAGAGGGAAGGTTTCTATTTTTTTCTCGAAATCCATGATGGCAGCTTCGATGGTATCTGCTGTTACTTTCACGTGGTCGACAGTTTCGAAGCCCTGTGCCTTGAGCCATTCCATCTGCTGACTTCTGAATACGTCCTCTCCGGAACCGCCTTCAGCCAGTGAGAAAGCATAAAAGTTAACGTGTCGCTGCGCAGTTATCTCATTATTGAGCTGTCTTACGGTGCCGCTGCAAAGATTTCTCGGATTCTTGTATTTGGCGTCAGCATCTCCTATGGCTTTGTTTATCTCTTCGAAGTCGTCGTAGCTGATTACTGCCTCGCCTCTTACTACTACAGTTTCTTTAGCCGGTATCGTCAGTGGGATGTTATCGAACACTTTGGCGTTATTGGTAATTACTTCTCCCGTCACACCATCGCCTCTTGTTACAGCCTTTGCCAGCTTCCCATCCTCATAAGTGAGAACGATCGTAAGACCGTCCAGCTTCCATGACAAGATACCCTCCTTATCTGCAAGCCACGATTTCAAATCATCGATGCTCTTGGTCTTATCCAGCGAAAGCATAGCTTTGGGATGATTTTCCTTGGGAAGGCCACTGACAACTTCATAGCCCACATTAACAGTGGGGCTGTTTGACAAGGTGATCCCCAGCTCTTTTTCGAGTGCCTCCAGCTCATCATAAAGCTGATCATACTCCTGATTGGACATGATCTCATTGCTCTCTTGATAATATACTCTGGCAGCCTTGTTCAGCTGAGCTACCAGCTCTTCCATACGCTTTCGTTTGTTGTTCATTTTTTCATTTCTTTCTCAAAAAGCCAATTTTTGATGCTTATCTACCCCTATTTCATCATCGTTTTGCCCAATTTGTTGTTTCGATTGGCTTTTTGCTCTAGTTTTTCTGATTTATACAACAAAATATCGTTTTTTGTTGGCTTTTTTCTTGGTTTTAAAAATTCAGCCAATGTCTCTGCCGAAAACATGCTGTTTTCGCCCATTTTGATACTGATTTCGAGGAAATAACATTTACAGCTTCTTCAGCGGAGCGAATCCCAGTGCCAGCTTCTTTGTTCCGTCTTCGAACTTGACTTCCACGATCTTGCCGTCGCAGGAAATAACATCACCTTCACCAAATTTAGGGTGCTTGA
>CAYTVH010000001.1:21636-60740 GCA_964441805.1 uncultured Oscillospiraceae bacterium
ACGATCTTGCCGTCGCAGGAAATAACATCACCTTCACCAAATTTAGGGTGCTTGATCCTGTCGCCGGCAGCAAATGATTCAGAAGCACCTGCTGCTGCGTTCTTCTTGGTCTGCTGTCTTGCATATTTCAGCTGATCGAACGGTTTGAAAGGTGTTGATTCTGAAATGCCGTCTGTGAAAGCACCTGCAGAAACATCACGCTTTTTCTTCTCGTAAATGCCGTCCCCTTCTATCAATTTCTTATCCAGCTCCCTTAAGAACTGAGATTCTCTCGTATAATCTGTCTTGCCGTACAAAGTACGCCTCTCTGCTCCTGTGAGCCACAGCCTTTCTCTGGCTCTTGTGATGCCCACATAGCAAAGTCTTCTTTCTTCTTCGAGACCTTCTTCTCTGTCGAACGCCCTCCAGCCCGGAAACAGTCCGTCTTCCATGCCCGGCATGAATACGAATGGAAATTCCAGACCTTTGGCGCTGTGCATGGTCATCAGCACCACTGCGTTTTCGTCGGCATCGTGGTTGTCCACCTCTGCAAGGAGCGCTATCCTTTCCATGAATTCAGAAAGGGATATGTTAGGGTCTTCCTCCTCATAATCGTAGATTACCGATTTGAATTCCATGAGGTTTTCGATGCGGCTCTCGGCTTCGATGGTGTTCTGATCTTCCAGTGCTTTGAGGTATCCTGACTTGACGAGAAGACCGTCGTACATGTCTGATATCCTCAAGTTGTCTTTTTCTGCGCTGTATGCGTTGATCAGTTCTGTGAACCCATCGATATTTGCCGATGCCTTGGATGAAAATGAGCCGGTCACTTCTTTATCCATCATGGTATCAAAAAGGCTTTCGTTTCTCACTCCTGCCAGAGCAGTCATCTTCTCTATGGTTTTGCCGCCGATTCCTCGCTTTGGCTCATTGATTATCCTTATCAGTGCCAGGTCATCGGCCCGGTTCTGCACCAGCCTCAGATAGCACATCATGTCTTTGATCTCTTTTCTGTCGTAGTATCTAAGCCCGCCCAGAACTCTATATGGGATACCGCGCCTTGAAAGGGCTTCTTCGAAGTTTCTCGACTGGGCGTTTGTCCTGTAAAGAATTGCAAAATCGCTGTACTTTCTGTCCGGTCCCTTCATGCGGTTGATCTCGCTGGCCACAAAATATGCTTCGTCTTTTTCGTCTTCAGCTCTTCTGTATATCAGCTTGTTTCCCGCTTCCTGATCAGTCCAAAGCTTCTTTTGCTTTCTTCCCTTGTTGTGGGAAATGACAGAATGGGCTGCCTCCAGGATATTGGATGTGGATCTGTAGTTCTGCTCCAGCTTGATTACCTTAGCATCCCTGAAATCCTTCTCAAATTCCAGGATATTTCTGATGTCCGCACCTCTCCACTGGTAGATGCACTGGTCATCGTCGCCTACCACGCATATGTTATTATGCGCCTCAGCCAGCATCTTTATGAAAGCATACTGGATCTGGTTGGTATCCTGATATTCGTCCACCATTATGTATCTGAACCTGCGCTGATATTTCAGCAGCACAGCTTCATCTTTCTCAAAAAGCTTCACGGCATTGAGAAGCAGGTCGTCAAAGTCCATGGCATTGTTTTTCTTCAGTGCCTTCTGGTATGCGTCATAAACCTGCCACGCCATCTTTGCTTTGAGGTCATCCCCGTGGATCTTGAGGTAGTCTTCCGGAGAGATGCGCTGCTCTTTGCATTTGCTGATGATGCCGAGAAAGTATGCAGGCGTATATCGCTTAGTGTCGATATTCGATTCTTTGCATATGTTTCTGACGAGGGTCTTCTGGTCCGTAGGGTCGTAAACTGCGAAGTCTTTGCCGTAGCCCAAAACTTCAGCGTGAGCCCTCAGTATCCTGAGGCATGCTGAATGGAAAGTGAGTATCCACATGTTGATGCCTTCGCCCACCAGTGCTTCCACTCTGTCTCTCATCTCGCCTGCCGCCTTGTTTGTAAAGGTCACAGCCAGCATGTTGTAAGGGTCTACGCCCTTTTCTTTTATCATGTATGCTATACGGTGGGTCATGGTGCTGGTCTTGCCGCTGCCTGCCCCCGCCAAAATAAGGAGCGGCCCCTCCGTGTGCATAGCCGCTTCCCTCTGCTCTTTGTTTAATTTGTCGAGATAGTTCATTTCGTCCATTCCTTAAATATATTGTCCCCTGTATCTGCTGCTAAAATATTATTAAATTCTGAAGCAGATTGAACAGGAAGTATACTGCCGGTGATAAGATCCTGCCGGTAAAGCCAAATATGATCAATGCCATCAAGATCCAATTGCCATATCTGTAAAGTGTCCAGTAAAGATTTGTTGTCTTCAGATTGAAGATCTCCGAAATGATGGAAAAACCATCAAGTGGAGGACATGGTATCAGATTGAAAATCATAAGTACCAGGTTTATCTGTATCACATACATTATCATGGTCCAAAGGATACTTCCTCCGCCTGTAGATAATGCTGCTGCGCCCATAGTCATAAGCAATACTTTCGCGATCACTGCGAATACTATCGCTATGATCAAGTTCATTGTCACGCCGGCAATGGCAACAAGAAACTCACCTTTTCTTCTGTTGGCATAGTTGGTAGGGTTGATCTCGACCGGTACGCCCCATCCAAATCCTGCGAATATCAATGCTGCAAGACCCACAGGGTCCACATGTGCCATAGGGTTTATGGTTACTCTACCCTGCATCTTAGGTGTAGGGTCCCCCAGTTTGTATGATACCACTGCATGAGCATACTCATGAAGGGACAGCCCTATTATGATAGCGGGCAGTGTCATAAGTGTGTCCATCAGCCAGTCCATAGGATCAGAAAAAGCTCCGTTCCTCAATGAGTTGAAGGCCAGGATACCTATGAACAATATCAATGTAAAGTCATAATTTCGTCTCATTTTTCCACTCCAATCTTTTATTCCCTTTTGCGGCCGGACCGCTTAACTGCTGCCTTATATTATAACATACGGCAGCCTCGATGTCTCCACCCGGCTGCCGTATTTTCATCTTATTGTTTGAAGTTGATGGCAGCATCTTCTTCCGAAGACTTGCCTTTTGCTTATCCTTCGATATCAGGCAGGGTGTCAAAACCGTGCTGAAGTTCTTCTTCTGTTGGGATATAGTCTCCCATTTCCCCGTTATTGAATCTTTCGTATGCGTACATGTCGAAGTAACCTGTTCCTGTGAGACAGAATACGATGGTCTTTTCTTCACCGGTCTCCTTGCACTTAAGTGCTTCATCGATGGCAACCTTGATGGCGTGGCTGCTTTCAGGAGCAGGAAGGATGCCTTCAACCTTTGCAAATTCAACGGCTGCAGCGAATACGTCAGTCTGTTCGACCGATCTTGCTTCCATGATCCCATCGTGGTAAAGCTGCGAAACTATGCTGCTCATTCCGTGATATCTGAGTCCCCCTGCATGGGTGGATGACGGAATGAATCCGCTGCCCAAAGTGTACATCTTCTGGAGCGGGCAAACCTTGCCTGTATCGCAGTAATCGTATGCGTACTTACCTCTTGTGAGAGTAGGGCATGATGCCGGTTCAACTGCGATCAGCTGATAGTTCTTTTCTCCCCTCAGCATCTCTCCAGCGAATGGTGAAATGAGACCGCCAAGATTTGATCCGCCGCCTGCGCATCCGATGATGATGTCAGGAGTAATGTCATATTTATCGAGGGCTGCCTTAGTTTCAAGGCCTACGATGGTCTGGTGGAGCAGCACCTGAGAAAGTACGCTTCCGAGAGTATATCTGTAGCCTTCTCTTCCGGTCGCTGATTCAACGGCTTCTGATATGGCACAGCCAAGGCTTCCTGTAGTTCCCGGGAACCGTTCGTTTATCTTCTTGCCTATTTCTGTGGTCATGGAAGGTGATGGAGTTACAGTCGCACCGTAAGTTCTCATTACTTCTCTTCTGTGAGGCTTCTGCTCATATGAAACCTTTACCATGAACACGTTGCAGTCCAGCTCGAAATATGAGCACGCCATACTGAGCGCTGTTCCCCACTGACCTGCACCTGTTTCTGTAGTTACGCCCTTAAGGCCCTGCTGCTTGGCATAAAATGCCTGGGCGATGGCTGAATTGAGCTTATGGGAACCACTGGTGTTGTTCCCTTCGTGCTTGTAATAGATCTTGGCAGGAGTCTGCAGTTTTTCTTCCAGGCAGTAAGCTCTTACCAAAGGAGCCGGTCTGTACATTTTATAGAAATCCTGTATCTCCTGAGGTATGTCGATATATGGTGTCGTATCGTCCAGTTCCTGCTTCACCATTTCCTTACAGAAAACCTTTTCCAGCTCTTCGGCAGTCATAGGTTTGCCTGTCTTCGGATCCAGGAGCGGAGCCGGCTTATTCTTCATGTCAGCCCTTACGTTGTACCACTGCTTCGGCATCTCATGTTCTTCAAGATAGATTTTGTAAGGGATAGTTTTTTCTGTTGTCATTGTTGTTTCCTCTCTTTCTTTGCAATAGATTTCAGAGTCTCTGCAAAGATCATGGTTACAAAAAAACACCTGTCCTCATTCAAGGACAGGCGCTTGCCTGCGGTACCACCTTGTTTCATGTTAAAAAACACGCTCTCTGCAGAGTGCCATCACACTCTTCGCCCATCACGTCGGCGTCACGTCTCAACTACTAAACGATCCTTTTCATATGCGCACATATGCGCTTTGCATCGCCTTTCGCCTCGCCCTCAGAGGCCCATTTACTGAAACTGCATCTGCCCGGATCCCACCGCCCCGGACTCTCTGGGAAATCGTACCTCAGTTTTACTTCCTCGTCGTCGGTTTAAGTATTCTCATAATGGTATTATATTAGCACTTTAGTAAAATAGTGTCAACGGTTTTGTGGAGTGTTTGCTCCATTTATACTGTCTCCCGGTCCGCATCCGGATCTTTCTCTTCCTCCGCTTCGTTGTCTGCATCTGAAGCCTGAATTTCTTCTGTTGCTTCCGGTTCTTCTGTTGCTTCCGCTTCTTCAGTTGCTTCCGCCTCTTCTATATCCGCTGCAGTGCTGTCGCAAGTTTCAATGCGGTCTTTTAATATCTTGCCCAGAACAAAAATAATAAAAGCGTTTGCAAAATAAGGAACAAAGCCTGAAATGATATATGACACAGCATCCTGCCACATGCTTGACAAACCGATACCATATGTGTCTGCGTAACTCTTGAGATACATCATATTGCTCACAGCCGTATATACTGCAATTGCCAGCAATACTGCCGCCACGATGTAACATGCTATAGACAACTTTCTTGTTTTCTTCATATCCTTTTTCCCTCCAATCGATCATTTGCCATTATATAATACAAACAAAGCCTTAAAGTTTGCTGAAAAAACAGTGATGATATTGTGAGGTTATGATGGTAATATACTGAACAAAAAACCCCCTTGCCGGTCGATCCGGCAGGGGGGCTATCAATATCAGATTTTAAAATCATTTTGATCTTGATTTATTCTTCTACGATGGTCACTTTCTTCATTCTCTGAGGTGTCTTAGGCTTGTCCATCATATCTCTCTTAGTCATTACGATGGCATCTGCAGCTTCCATACCTTCTACGATCTTACCGAATGATGCATACTGTCCATCCAGGTGCGGTGCATCTGCAACCATGATGAAGAACTGTGAACCTGCTGAGTCAGGCATCATTGATCTTGCCATGGAAAGCACGCCTCTTGTGTGCTTCAGGTCGTTCTGGAATCCGTTCATTGAGAATTCTCCCTTGATGTTCCAGCCGGGACCGCCTGTTCCGTTTCCCTTAGGACATCCGCCCTGGATCATGAAGCCGGGGATCACTCTGTGGAAGATCAGACCGTCATAAAAACCGTCGTTTACCAGCTTTTCAAAGTTTTCTACTGTCACAGGTGCGATCTCAGGATAAAGCTCACCCTTCATGATGTCGCCGTTTTCCATTTCGATTACTACGTATTTCATTTTTTCCTCCTTATTTGCCTGCAGCCCATAAAGACCGCCGTTTTAATCTCTTATCTTAAAGGCATTATAGCCCATATAACCAGTTTCGTTTATTACCCAGAATTCTTCTCTGAGATATTCCGGGTAGAGGTATTTTATTTCTTTTATTTCCTCACGGGTGAGGAATTTTACTTCTCTAAGTACCTGGCCATTCTCGTCGAACTCAGGATCTTCCCCCAGCTGAAGATTTCCGCCCACCACGTCAGCAAGGAAAAAGTCTACAAATCGCTGACCTCTTTTGGATACTTCTTCAACGTGCCATACCAGTCTGGTCACATTGACATCCAGTCCTGTCTCTTCCTTCACTTCGCGAGCCGCAGCTTCTCTGGCACCTTCGCCCTCTTCTATGCCGCCGCCCGGCACCATCCATATGTCTTTACCGTCATGGTGCTGCTTAACCATCAGCATCCTGTTTTGTTCATCGAGTACTATAGTTCTTACTCCACCTATCCACATTCTATTGCTCCAAATCAATCAACTGCATATTGCTCCAAACTTCCTATCCACACAGGGTAGCACCTGCTATTCCCATCAAAATCATCACCTTTATGGGCTTCATCTTGAAAACACTTACTAAAACGATCGTCACGGCAAAGATGCATAATGGTATCAAATTGAAGTAATCAAGTCCTATCTCAAGCAGCTTCTGTGATATCAACGGTCCCTTGATCAGTACTGTCTCGCTGACAAAAATTATGGCTGCTCCCACAAGCCCGACTGTCACAGGTCTGATGCCTGTCATGATTCCTTGTATTGTTCTGCTGTCATTGAACTTCTGGATGCATTTATATACTATCATCATCAGGATGAAGGCCGGAAGGCAAACTCCAAAAGTCGCCACCAGTGCACCCGGCAAACCTGCATAATTGAAGCCCACATAAGTCGCCGCATTGACTGCCATAGGCCCCGGTGTTACCTGCGAAAGGGCTACCAGGTCGGAGAATTCTTCCTGAGTCATCACACCAAACGCCTGCACACTCTGAAATATGAGCGGCAGCATGGCAAGTCCGCCGCCGAAGCCGAATAAACCGATCCTGAAGAATATGACGAAAAGGTACACAAATATCATCTGTCCACCTCCTCACTGCGATGCTTCACAGCATTATATACAACTCCCAATACTGCACCGGACAGGATCGCCCATATGGCATTGACACCCAGCAATATTATCACTACGAATGACAATACTGCCAGCACCCATGAAAACCACGTCTTCAATATCTGTCTGCCGAGCTTCACCACAGTTACCAGGATAAGTCCGCAAACAGCAGCTTTCACTCCTGTAAATGCACCTTGGATGTACGAGTTATGGCCAATACTGTCAAGCACTGTGACTGCCAGTATTATTATCACCAGTGAAGGAGTAACGACTCCCAACGTAGCCGCCACTGCACCCAAAACACCTTTCTGTTTCATTCCCACAAAGGTAGCACAGTTGATGGCGATTATCCCCGGAAGTGCCTGGCTTATGGCTATGCAATCGATCATTTCCTCTTCAGAAAGCCACTTCTTGTCATTGACTGCAACCTGCTGCAGCTGAGGTATCATGGCCATGCCTCCGCCAATGGTAAAAAGCCCTATCTTAAAGAATTCCCAATAGAGTCTGCCGCAGATCTTCAAGCTATTCAGTTTTCCCCTATTGGTTTTCTCCATCTTCTTTCTCCGGCACATTGACCTTCGCAAGGTTCCAGTTGAATTTAACGCATATCAGCCTTATGACTAATGTCACACCGAAGCATATATACATAGCCCACTGCGCACCTGTATACGGATATGAGAACAAAAATGCTATTGCTCCGACGATGCAGGCAGTGGCATACACCTCTTTTCTAAATATAAACGGTATCTCTCGGGCAAACAAATCACGCAGCACTCCGCCGCCGGTTCCTGTAAGAAGCGCTAATGTTATTACGACGAATGGTGTATATACATCATTACTCAACGCAGCTTTGGCGCCGATGGCAGTAAAAGCTGCCAGTCCCACTGCATCGAAAAACACGACAAGTCCGTTGATTTTCTGCACCCACTTATAAAAAGAAATAACCACTGCTGCAGTTGCTATGCATATGACCACATATACAGGGTCCGATAAGGCAACCGGCAAAGGAAGGTTGATGATGATATCACGGATTATCCCGCCTCCGACAGCAGTTATGGTAGCCAAAAACGCTATGCCGAAATAATCAAGTTTTTTCTCTATTGCAACAAGGGCACCGGAGACTGCGAATGCTACGGTGCCTATGATTTCCATCAAAGAAATAAAGCTCATTTCTATTTCTCTTCGTTAACAGTAGTTATTGCCTTAGCGATAGCTTCTTCTACTCCAAGTTCCACCTTATCTGCGTCACGTCTCATCTTGTATTCAATGATACCGTCTGCAGCGCCTCTTCCCACTGTGATCCTGATAGGGATACCCAGAAGATCTGCGTCCTTGAACTTGACTCCCGGACGTTCTTTTCTGTCATCCAGCAGCACTTCAACACCTGCCTTCATAAGGTCAGCATAAATCTTTTCAGCGACTTCAGCCTGAACTTCATCTTCCGGTTTCATCACGGTGATGATCACGTGATAAGGTGCAACTGACATAGGCCAGATGATGCCGTTTTCGTCATGGTGCTGCTCGATAACCGCAGCAACAGTTCTTGTGATGCCGATACCATAACATCCCATTACGATCAGCTGATCCTGCTGATTTTCATCCTTGTAAGTAGCTCCCATGGATTCGCTGTACTTGGTTCCCAGCTTGAACACCTGACCAACCTCGATACCGCGAGTGTGCTTGATAGGCGCTCCGCATACAGGACATGGGTCACCTTCTGCCAGAACTTTAAGATCAGTTACGATGTCTCCTTCGTAATCTCTGCCGTAGTTTACATTTTTAACGTGGTGGTCAGCCTTGTTGGCTCCTGCGCACAGATTTTTCTGTCCGACCAGTTCGCTGTCAACAACGATCTTGCAGTCGTGAAGTCCCACAGGACCTGTGAATCCGCCTACGCATCCGCACGCTGCACTGATCTTTTCTTCGTCAGCAAATTCGATGGAATGTTCAGGAATATCCAGAGCATTTACCAGTTTTATCATGTTCAGCTCTCTGTCGCCTCTGATGAAAGCAGCAACATATCCGTTTTCTTTCTGTTCTTCATCATAAGTTACGAACAGCAGAGCCTTGATAGTCTGTGACTTTTCCATACCCAGGAAGTCAGCAACTTCTTCGATAGTTTTTGTTCCCGGTGTGTGCACTTCTTCCATAGCCAGCATTTCTGCATCGGAAGCCGGTGCATCAACGCATTCCGCACGTTCTACAGTTGCAGCCATATCGCAATGTTCACAGAATGCGATTTCACTTTCACCAACTTCAGAGAAAGCTGTGAATTCGTGGGAATTGCTGCCGCCGATAGCTCCTGTGTCAGCTTCTACAGGTCTGAATGTAAGTCCGCATCTATCGAAGATCCTTGTATAGGCATCGTACATTTCCTGATAGCTCTTATCCAGACCTTCATGATCCTTATCGAAGGAATATGAGTCCTTCATGATGAATTCTCTTGATCTCATCAGTCCGAAACGAGGACGCGCTTCATCACGGTATTTTGTCTGGATCTGATAAAGGTTCATAGGCAACTGTCTGTGGGAAGTTACGTCAGTACGCACGATATCAGTGAAGATTTCTTCTGCAGTTGGTCCCAGACAAAAGTCTCTGCCGTGACGGTCTTTGACTCTCCAAAGCTCAGGTCCGTACGCGAACCATCTGCCGGAATCCTGCCACAGCTCTGCAGGCTGTACTGCAGACATGAGGATCTCCTGGGCGCCGGTAGCATCCATTTCTTCACGCACGATGTTCTCGACCTTGCGGATGGAACGCCATCCCAAAGGCATGAATCCGTACACACCGGAAGCCAGTCTGCGGATCATTCCCGTTCTCATCATTAAAATATGGCTGGGGATCTCCGCTTCATTGGGAACTTCTCTTAAAGTCTTTAAATGCATCTTTGATAATTTCATTGGTCTGTCTCCTCGTTTAGTAAATTCTTACCTGCATACGGAACACACTGCTTCCGCAGCTATACCTTCCTTGCGGCCTGTGAATCCAAGCCTTTCGGTAGTTGTTCCTTTTATATTTATTCTGCTCTTTTCGAGCTTTAATATCTCTGCTATGTTGTCCCTCATCTCTTCGATATGAGGTGCGATCTTCGGTGCCTGTGCGATGACCGTCACATCCACATTGCCTATGGAATATCCTTCATCCGCCAGCAAGATGCCCACATGTTCCAGCAGCTTGAGGCTGGATATTCCCTTGTACTGCTGATCAGTATCGGGAAAATGACGTCCGATATCTCCAAGGGCTGCCGCCCCCAGCAATGCATCCATCAGTGCATGCACCAGCACGTCAGCATCAGAATGGCCTGCAAGCCCCTTTTCATAAGGGATGTCAACGCCGCCCAGTATCAGTTTTCTGCCTTCTTCGAACTTATGGACATCGAAGCCGGTACCCACTCTGTATTCCATAGGAAGATCCTCTTTAGTAGTGATTTTGATATTGCCGTAATCGCCGTCTACGATCCTGACTTTTATGCCTGCACGCTCCGCTATGGATGCATCGTCGGTACCGTACCAACCCTCTTCCATGGCTTTCTCATATGCATGCAAAAGTTCAGTCAGCCTGAATCCCTGCGGCGTCTGCACCGCAAAGTACTCGCTGCGGTCTACGGCACGGCTTTCTGTGAAGCCTTCGGCTGCAGCGATGCTGCCGGAGGTTCCCTCGCCTTCGGCAGACCTTTGGATCTGTCTCAGGCTGTCCTTCATAGGAACGCACGCCACGGCTGCGCCGGAGGATGCTGCGCCTTTCAGCACATTTTGCACCACAGCCCTGCTTACAAAAGGTCTTGCACCGTCATGGATCAGTACGTATTCGGTATCCGGGCAGCTTTCTGCCACGTCACCCAAAGCATTGTACACGGAATCCTGACGTTCCTTGCCGCCTTTAACGACGCCGGCTAGTTTTGTTATTCCATTGTTATGTGCCATATCTCTGCAGTGATCCAAATGATCTTCACCTGTAACGATGAAGATACTGTCTATTTCCTCGGCTGCCTCAAATGCCTTGAGGGTTTTCAAAAGGACAGGCTCTCCTCCTATCTTGAGGAACTGCTTAGGTACAGGGCCGCCCATACGACGGCCCCTGCCTGCTGCAGCTATTATCACTGCGACTTTTTTATCATTGTACATAGATGTCACCTATCTGATTCCTGCAGGCTTGGCAAAAATCATTCTGCCTGCCGCAGTCTGCAGTACACTTGTGACTACGACCTTGATGGTCTGTCCGATATATTTCTTGCCTTCTTCGACTACTATCATAGTTCCGTCATCAAGATACGCAACTGCCTGATTGTTTTCTTTACCTTCTTTAACAAGGGCCAGGATCATTTCTTCACCCGGCAGTACAACAGGCTTCAGTGTATTGGCCAGTTCATTGATGTTGAGGACTTCAACGCCTTTGATACCGGCAACTTTATTGAGGTTGTAGTCATTTGTAACGACCTTGCCGTTCATCATCTGTGCCAGTTTCAACAGTTTGGCATCCACTTCAGGTATGTCTTCCAGTGCTTTATCTGCAACAGTGTTGTAGATATCTATACCGTACTCAGTCTGGATCTTATTGAGTATATCCAGACCTCTTCTGCCTCTGTTTCTTTTGAGAGCATCTGAAGAATCGGCAATATGCCTAAGTTCTACCAGAACAAATTCCGGTATGACGATCGGGCCTTCAAGGAATCCGGTCTTCATGATGTCCGATATCCTGCCGTCTATGATGACGCTTGTATCAAAGATCTTTGGAGTTGCATCCGACTTGACTTTGTTCCCTTTGCCTCCGACAGAAGATATTTTTTTGGACATGAGCCAGGAATTCCTGATATCCTTACCTTTTCTGGTCGCAACGACGATCCCTATATATCCCAGGACGATGTAAGTAATAATATTGAGAATAACATCAAGGTACGGGATCTTGATACCCACGTAGATCTGGCTTATCAGGAAGGCGATAATGAGCCCTGCGATAAGACCTATGGTCCCAAGAACCAGATCGTTGGCAGACATTTTCTGTAAATCACTTTCGATATCGTTGGCTACTTTCTTACCTTGGTTTTTAAGGGCCGGAGTCAGTCTGAAAAATATTAATCCAAAAATAATTACAAAAAATGCAGCAATACAAATCTCTTCAATTGCACTGAATTCGATCAGGTCTTCATTACCTGTGAGAGCTATAACAAAGCTCAACAATAAAAATACACCGTACCCTACTATCCCACCTGCAATAGTAAGAGCAGCTCTAACCAGTTTTGTCAGCACGTTCTTTTCCTCCTTTCTTTAAAAATTTCATGTATGGCAATTCCTTTAAATGGACTTTTCCACAAGTTCAAAGGCTGCATCTGCATCCATGTCCTTCACAAGCATAACTTCACTCAAAAGGATCCTTCTGGCATTGCTGAGCATCTTCTTTTCACCTGCCGAAAGCTTCTTGTCACGGTCGATCCTCGTAAGATTCCTCACGATTTCAGCGACTGTCATGATATCGCCTGTCTTCAGCTTGTCCATGTTTTCACGCTGGCGTTTATTCCAGTTTTCGGACATTTTGCTCGATTCGCGCCCCAATATTTCAAGAGCCTCATTCAGCTTCGCCTCAGACACTATCGGCCTTACGCCTATCCTTTCACAATTATCTACAGGCAGCATAAGTCCCATCCCGCCGCAGGAAATATTAAGGATATAATATTCTTTGACCTCACCTAATATTTCTCTTACTTCGATTTTTTCTATAGTCCCGGCTCCGTGCATTGGATATACTATTTTATCCCCAATCTTATACATAAAGGACCTCCCGGCTACAATTGGCCATACCTGTTTATTAGTATATCACAAATTCTGTACCCAGCCAACAGGTTGTGGTATAATAAATACGCGGCAAGGCAGCATTCACATAGTTTTCACCAACGCCACACATTATGGTTTCATTTTTGATATATTCTAAAACCATCAAAAGGAGGTAATTATATGGCTAAGATATTGATTGCTGATGACGAGCAGAAAATCAGAGAGGTCATTAGAGAATACTCTGAATTCAACGGTCATGAGGTTACAGAAGCCGCCGACGGTATGACTGCTGTGGGCCTTTGCAAGCTCAACGATTTCGACCTTATAATCATGGATATAATGATGCCTAAACTGGATGGGTTTTCCGCATGCAAGGAGATCAAGAAAGCAAAAGATATCCCTATCATCATGCTAAGTGCAAGGAGCGAGGAGTATGATAAACTCTTTGGTTTTGAATTGGGCATCGATGACTATGTTGTGAAACCATTCAGCCCCAAGGAACTAATGGCAAGGGTGGGTGCTGTACTGGCAAGAAACAACGCTGTTGAGAAACCATCTGAAAAAGTAATGACTTTTGATGGACTTGAAATAAATATCCCGGCAAGGACCGTATTTGTAGACGGTGAAAAGGTAGATCTTACTCCGAAGGAATATGACCTTCTGTTTTACCTTGTGGAAAATAAAAATATCGCCCTTTCCAGGGACAAACTGCTCTCTGATATCTGGGGCTATGATTTCTTCGGCGACGACAGAACTATAGATACTCACATAAAGAATCTCAGAAATAATCTGGGTAAGTACAGAGACTTTATCGTTACACTGAGAGGAGTAGGTTACAAGTTTGAAGCTTAATTTGAATTTTAAAAGTATAAAATTTAAAACGTTTCTCTACTTCGTTCTGTTCGCAGGGTTCCTCATGGCAGTACTTTGGATACTGCAAGTGCTGTTCCTCAACAACTTCTACGATGTTATGAAGGATGAGCAGACTCAGCGCGTGGCGAAGACCATCGAAATCGACTACCAGCAGAAGAGCAATTCCAAATTTCTCCGTGCAGTAGAAAACATATCCAACTCCAACGATATGTTCATCTATGTGGTTTCCTATGACGGCAAAACCATGTATTTCAAGCCTTCAGGGAATTCTACCGGCGCACAGTACTATGCAGATCAAATCGAAACGGTCAATAATGCCATGCTGAAAAAAAACAGCGACTCTGCATACCTTCGCATAAAATCTGCCGATGATTCCAAGGATGTGCTGGCCTACGGGGCAGTCCTCACAGCCAAGAATAAATCACCTCTGCTGGTGTATATTTTCTCGCCGCTCTGGCCGGTATCATCTACCATAAACATACTTACCAATCAGCTGGTATATGTAACGATCATTTCGCTGCTGGTGGCGTGTCTCATGTCCTTCTACTTGTCCATAAGGATCACCAGACCGATAAGGACCATCACCAGATCTGCCGAAAGGCTGGGTCGAGGTGAATACGGGATCGTGTTCAGGGGGGGACATTATACAGAAATCAATAACCTGGCAGATACATTGACACAGGCATCCATAGCACTGGAAAAATCCGACATGCTCCAAAAGGATCTCATCGCCAACGTATCCCATGATTTGAGAACCCCGCTCACCATGATAAAATCATATGCGGAAATGATCCGTGATCTTTCGGGCAACAACCCCGAAAAACGAGAACAGCATCTTCAGGTTATAATAGATGAAACCGACAGACTCAACTCTCTGGTAGGAGACCTCCTCTCCATATCCAGGATGCAGTCCGGCAAAATGGTGCTCCATCGAGATGATTTCAGCATAACAAATGCTGTCAAAAGTATCGTCAACACATATAAGATAATGGAGATGGAAGAAGGCTACACCTTTAACTTCAACTGCAGAGTGAACTTTATCGTCAACGGCGACGAAGAAAAGATCAAGCAGGTGGTTTCCAACTTGTTTACCAATGCCATAAAGTTCGCAGGTGAAGACAAGACTGTAAATATCACCCTCAAGAGACGAGGCAGATTCATCCTCTGTAAAATAGAGGACCACGGTATCGGCATCGCCGCTGAAGAATTGGAACATGTATGGGAAAGATACTACAGAGCCAGCTCCAACATGGCTCGTCCCGCTGAAGGATCAGGCTTGGGACTTTCCATTGTAAAGGAAATCCTTACTCTCCATAAGGCGGCATTTGGAGTAGACAGCACTGAAGGCAAGGGAACCACTTTCTGGTTCGAGCTGCCCTATGTCAAAACAGAAAGGCAGGCATAACCATCAAACCTGCAACCAAAGCACAAATCAACTGAAAGGTATCGACAGAAATGACGACTGATTTTAACGAAAGATGTATCTTGGACTGTGATTTTCATACTCACACCGGTTTCTCCGATGATTGCTATGTTTCAGCGGAGGATATGCTGGAAGGTGCTTTGGCAAGGGGAATAAAGACTCTTGCTATTACCGATCACTATGACCCGGGCTATCCGGATCCTGAGTTTCCGTTCATTATTGATTTTGACGGATACCATAAATTTCTTCCCGAGGCACAAAAAAAATATGAAGGCAAAATGGAGATCCTTGCAGGGCTGGAGGTGGGCATAATGGAAGGTCAGCTGGAAGAAGCCTCCGGACAAGTCAATGCTTATCCTTATGATATCGTTATCGGATCTTTCCACTGTCATAGGGGCGATGACCTGTACACTTATGATTTCACTGATGTGGACGGTCCCGCCATGCTGGAAGATTTCTATACGTACATGTATGAGTGTCTCAGTAAATTTGACGACTATGATATCGTAGGCCACTTCAGCATCCTCGACAGATACATTGGTAAAATCTATAACTATACGAAATTCGAAGACGTGATAGATGAAGTCCTGAAACTCATCATAAACAAAGGCAAAGGGCTTGAAATCAACACTTCCAGCTTCAAGTACGGCACAGGGATCTGGCTCCCCAGGGAATCGATCCTCAAGCGTTACCATGAGCTTGGAGGCGAGATCCTCACTTTCGGTTCAGATGCCCATGATCCCAAGTATTATCAATATCATTTCAATGATGCCATAGACCTTGCTAAAGCACTGGGATTCAAGTATTATTGTCAATTCAGAGAGAGAAAAGCGGAATTCCTTCCGCTGCCATAAACAAGATCATAAAAGGGTAGCTTTTTCATACAAGCTGCCTTTTTTTCATACAAATAAAAGAGTCCTTGCACTTTCGCACAGGGACTCTTTCGAGGGGAGTATCTATGATCAATGTATTCTCATAGCAATTTTATGTGGCCGCTGACGGCCTTTTTATTTTATGCGAGTACTGACTTGAGTACTTCGAGGAATTCATAGCAGTCGTCAGGGTAGATTTCGCCCATGTTGGCAACCTGGAACATTCCCATTTCTTCGTACTTGCCTTTACCGCTGTAAACAACGTATCCCTTTTCTTCCAGGTCAACCAGGAACTGCTTCAGGTCTTTACCTTCAGGCAGGAATACTGATGTTACTGTGTTAGCCATTCTGCTTTCGTCATCCAGCAGGAGCTTCAGACCCATGTCTTTCAGTCCCTTTCTCAGGATGCCTGCACATTCCTTATATCTTGCAACTCTTGCTTCAACTCCGCCGTCTGCCAGAGCGTTGTCCAGAGCAACGTCCAGAGCCCAGAACAGGTTAACGTTAGGAGTGTTAGGAGTCTGATTGTTCTTTTCTGCCGCTGCATAGTGCTTAGCCAGGTTCAGGTATACGTTCTTGCCCATTGCAGGAGTCAGAGCTTCGTAAGCTTCTCTCTTACCGCAGATGTAAGCTGATCCAGGGTATGCACCCAGGCACTTTCCGCCTACTGATGTAGCGAATGTGATGTTCATGTCTACTACGTCGATCAGTTCGCCGCCTGCAGCTGATACGCAGTCAACGAAGAACCACTTGTTGTATTTCTTAGCAACTTCACCAACAGCCTTAACCGGGTTTACCATACCTGTTGAAGTTTCATGGAATACCATAGCAACTGTCTTGACTTCAGGATTAGCTGCCAGCATTTCTTCGATTTTTTCGATTGATGGATATTCGCCCCATGGGAACTCGCAGTCAACCAGAGGGATTTCATACTTCTGGATGATTTCGAGAAGTCTTTCGCCGAATACACCGTTTCTGATCAGCATTACTTTTTCACCTTCGTTGAAGATGGATGAAAGTACTGTTTCGTTTGAAGACGTGCCGGAACCTGAGATGATAACTGATCTGTATGAATCGTCTGCTTTGAACAGCTTGTTGATCTTAGCTGTAGCTCTTGCAAACAGTTCTTCGAATTCTGCTCCTCTGTGGCAGATGTCGTAGTGTGCCAGTGCAGCTCTAACGTTTTCCTTTACCATGATTGGACCGGGGCTGAATAATTTAGGTGCGCTCATTTTCTATACTTCCTTTCGATTTTAAAAAAAGTTTTTATTTTGATATCGTTTTATTTCGATTTCTAGCTCTTGTTTGCGGCGCGGTGCGCCTTTGGTTTATTCTTCTGACCAGTTCTTAGCTCTTTCTACAGCTCTGTGCCAGTTGTAAAGCAGAGTTTCTCTTTCGTCAACGCTCATCTTAGGCTCATATCTCTTGGCCAGCTTCCAGTTACCTTCCAGCTGTTCGATGGAGTCGAATTCTCCTGCTCCCAGCGCTGCCAGCTGAGCGGCTCCCAGTGCAGTAGTATCCTTAATAACAGGAACGTCTACAGGGATTCCGATCAAGTCTGCCTGGAACTGCATCAGGAAATTGTTTGCAGTAGCTCCGCCGTCAGCCCTAAGGATGGTGACAGGCATGCTTGCATCCATATTCATTACATCCAGATTGTCCTTTACCTGATATGCAGTGGATTCCAGAGTTGCTCTTACTATATGTTCTCTTGTTGTTCCTCCTGTTATACCTACCATAGTTCCTCTTGCGTAGGAATCCCAGTGAGGTGCAGCCAGACCTGAGAATGCAGGCACGAAATATACTCCGCCGTTGTTTCCGGCATTGTATGCCATCATTTCAGTCTGTGCAGCATTATCTATTATCTTTATTCCGTCTCTCAGCCACTGAGTAGCAGCACCGGTGATATATATACCGCCGTCGAGAGCGAATGACATTTCTTTGTTGAGTCTCCATGCTACTGTAGTCAGCAGTCCGTTCTTTGAGTAAACTGCCTTCTTACCTGTGTTCATCAGCATAAAGCATCCTGTACCGTATGTACATTTGATGGTTCCCGGTGAGAAACATGCCTGTCCGAACAATGCAGCCTGCTGGTCTACCACTGAACCTGAAATAGGGACCTTAGCTCCGATGAAATCCAGCGGATCAGTATATCCGTATACTGCAGCACTGTCGCAGATCTCAGGCAGGATGGATTCAGGGATCCCCAGAATATCAAGGATATCCTTATCCCACTTTCCTGTGTGGATATTGAACATCATGGTTCTTGAGGCTGTTGAACAATCTGTAACATGTACTCTGCCGTGGGTCATTTTCCAGATGAGCCATGAGTCCAGTGTTCCCGCCAGGATACGGCCTTCTTTGATCTTTTCCTTAACGCCTTCCACATTGTCAATGATCCACTTCATCTTAGGACCACTGAAGTATGAATCTGCCATAAGGCCTGTTTTTTCACGGATCATTTCACCGTATTCCTTGGTCAGCTCATCGGCATATCTGGCCATTCTTCTGTCCTGCCATACGATGGCATTGTAAACAGGAATTCCTGTGATCTTGTCCCAAAGCATGCAGGTTTCACCCTGGTTATCGATGCCGATACATGCAACCTGATCTGCTGAGACACCACCCAGCTGCAGTGCCATGTTCATGGATTCGGTAACACGCTGCCACAGTTCCAGCGGATCGTGTTCTACCCAGCCCGGCTTAGGATAATACTGCGTATGCTCCTTATAGCCTCTGGCAATGGTATTCCACTGTTCGTCAAGAAGCAGTGTAGTAGTACCTGTGGTACCCTGGTCAAGGCCAATGTAATACTTTTTCTTTGTCATTTCCTTTCCTCCCCTCATCGTGCTTCGCTTGCGGAAATGTAATCATCTATTAAAGTATAATCCAATTCTGAGAACAAAGTTTTTCTAAACTCTCCGGAAGAAAGTCCAATGAGTTTTTTGTACATCCTGTTCATATGGGCATGGTCGAAAAAACCGCTGTCTACGGCTATTTCCACCAGTTTTTTATCTCCGTTTTCAATGATACGTCCCATGGATGTCTGAAGTTTTATTATCTGTGAATACAGTTTGGGCGAAACCCCTACACATCTTTCGAAGAGCTTTCCAATATGCCTGGAAGTGAATCCGGTTTCGTACGCCAGCTCCTCGACTCTAACGTTGCCCTGAGTCTGGAATATCCTTTCGGTACAGTATTTTATGATATATCTTTCAGGCTCATTCTGAAGGTTTACGCGAACCACTTTGGAAATGAGTCCTGCCCTTTCTGCAAGGGTGATATCCCTTTCCAAAATAGGCAGTATCTGTTCCTCTCCCACTACGCCTCCCTTGACGGGAACTGCATTATTTGCAATGCTTCCGGCATTTTTACTCTTCTTGATAAGCGAGTATCCTGTACCGGGCATGAACCTGATAAAAACATAATAGTCTTCAGGCCCTATCTCAATTTTTTTGATTTCATCTATCGTACCGCAAAGAAACCCTTTTGATGGTTCCTCGTGGATCTTCTTGCCTTTGAAAACCAGTGCCATACATCCATCGGGTATTATGGGCAAATAACGGCTTTTCTTTTCCTCATCCTCCAAGGCCATGTAAAATATATCCACCGCTGCAGTATAAAGTGGATGTCCAAAAGAGATGTCGATCTTGTTTATAAGGACTCCCTCTGTATCGAACATCATGGGTTGGTACTGGTTCCTATCTTCTGTAGGTGCCAGATGCTGCTTGTTACTTATTACATAAGACATATGCAACCCTCGAATAGTATAAATCGGAACATACTTTTTATTCACCTAAAGCATACTACCTGATATTTCCTGTGTCAACTTCTGTTTTTTCCTAGTATAAATCGCGCCTAAAGTGTAAAATAAATCTGGGCAAAATTTGGATATTTTTTACATAATTTTTAGAAAATTTCGCAAACATTTATATATATGATCTAATCAAAAGATAGGGGAAATATTATGCAAGTTCTTCAGAACATGGATATGAATACATTCGTTATAGTGGTTCCGGCAGTGCTTATTGGCTTATACGCCATCATCAGCCTGCAGAAGTACCTCAGCGAACGCAACAGCAAGTATGCAGGTCTCGTTGTGCCGGGTGCGATATTTGTCGTTGCCACCGTCCTGGCGTTCAGACCAATGTTCGTGCTTGCAGGTGAACCGGGAGTTATCTGGTTCTGCTTGAGGATGTGGCTGGTATTCAACATCCCTACTATAGTTCTCCTGTTCCCTTACTACAGACAGCGTAAGCAGCTGAAAATGATGCAGGCAGCTATGGCAGGCGGTCAGGAAGAGACCGCGGATGATATAACTGTCCAATCATCCAATGAAGATGTTAAATAATATAAACGTTAAATGATATAAAGTCATACGAGTTTATATTTTTTATAATTTAATTATTTTTCACTATTTTAAGGAGGTTTTTCTTATGGAAAACAAAGCTAATGCTCAGGTTCTGAAAAGATCCATCGGGCTGGCAGAATGTATCACTATTACAGCCGGTGCTGTAATCGGTGTAGGTCTGTTCACAGTTGGATCTCAGATCGTAGGTATCATGGGCGGTACAGTAATTATCGCTTCCCTGATTTCCTTCATCCTGGTTCTGTATCCATCCGCAATGTACGGTGAAATGGGTGCAGCTCTGCCACTGGCCGGCGGTACATACTCTTTTGCTAAGAGAGCTATCAACTACCCAGTAGCAGTATTCGAAAGCTGGAACTATACTCTGGCTCAGATCGGTATCGGTGCTTCCGAAGCCATGGCATTCTCAAACTACTTCGTAAGACTGCTGAACGCTCTCGGAATGAACGTACCGGTTGATGACAACAACTACTCCATCATCGACCTGATCAATGGCAACTGTGACGTAGCTCTGTTCATGTGGAAGGCTGTGCCTGCTATCGCACTGTTCGTACTGTTCACATTCATCTCTTACAGAGGTATCGAAATGAACGGTAAGACTCAGAACTTCTTCATGTTCTTCTTCTGGGCTTGCTCACTGGTATGGGTTGCTACAGTTATCGGTAAAGTAGACGTTTCAGGCGTAACTGAAATGGTTGCAGGCGTTGGCGTACCGACTGAAATCAATGCATTTGCTCAGGCTGTACTGCTCGTTCTGTGGTGCTTCTTCGGATTCGAAACTATCGTTGGTATGGGTTCAGAAGTTAAGTTCCCTCAGCTGACAATCCCTAGAGCTCTGATGATCTCACCTTTCTGTGTACTGGCTGTAAACCTGATATTCCAGTGGTTCCTGTGCACACTGACACCAGCAGAAAACATTCCTGACCTGTATGTAGCAGCAGCTCCTTATGCAGCAGCTATGGAATATGCAGGAATCGTTGGTCTGCCACTCGTTATCCTGTGTCTGGGTATCACATTGGGCGGAGACTTCTCCACAATGAACCCTTGTATCGCAGGTCCTGCTCGTTACATCTACATCATGTCAAATGACGGAAACTTCCCTAAGTACTTCGGTAAGGTACACGAAAAGTACAACTCACCTGCAAGAGCAGTTGTACTGTGCGGTATCCTGGGAGTATTCTTCATCCTGTCAGGATCAATCAAGATCGTTGCTATGATGTGTGCTTACAACCAGATCCAGTGCTACATCATCGGTTACATCTCATTCCTGATGCTGCGTAAGAAGGAACCTGAACTGCCTAGACCTTTCAGAGTACCTGCAGGAACATTCGGTGCTTGGTTCTCAATCATCATGTTCGCTATCCTGCTGATCCTGGCTTACGATCCAGTTGCTATCTGGTACAACATCGTTTGGGACATCCTGGCTATCGCTTACTACCTCATCTATGTACGTAAGAGACCTATCCCTCAGGAAGCTATCGACGCTGAAGCTATCGCTCTGGCAACAGTTGAACCAACTGCTGAAGAAAAGAAGGTTCTGGACGCTCAGTACAAGAGATGGAGAATCGGTGCTTACGGATTCGCTATCATCGCTATCCTGCTGTTCGTATTCGCTTGGATTTTCTAAGAAATTAAAAGTAAAGAAGGGTTATAAAAATGGGAAATTTATTTGGAAAGCTAATGTTTGCGATTCTAATAATTTTATCAACATTGGGTATGGCAGCATATATTATGCAGAATGCATTTGGAGAGTCTATCACTTTCGTAGAGTTCTTTGAAATGATAGGCAACAAATAGCTGCCGGCCATTAATTCTTCAAAACAAAGGGGACTGTGAAAACAGTCCCTTTTTTAATGCTTTATTATATCGATAAATACTACTATCCCTTGATCACCGGAACAAGTCCCTGATCTCTGCGATATTCCTGATACCTATCACCTTTACCGATGATGCACCCGCCGTCTTACGGTTTTCATTTATTTCAGTAACGAGTTTTCTTAATCTGTCGGCATTCTTCACAGGAATCACTATCCGCTCGAAACCCAGTTTGACAGCTTCTTTAAATATCTTCTCACCGTTCTGTACAGCTCTTAAATCCCCTGTGAGACCTATTTCACCCAGTGCCACGGTATTCGATCCCAACGGTTTTCCTCTGTATGATGAATATACCGCCAGTGCCACTGCCAGGTCAGTGTATGTTCCCTCAGGTCTTATACCTCCGACGATGTTGACATATACATCTTGATCGATAAGCTTGAGACCCATCTTCTTTTCCAGGACCGCCAAAATCATGTTTAGACGGGAGTTTTCTACGCCTATGGATGTTCTTCTCGCAAAACCTATATTCGCCTGCGACGTAAGCGCCTGAACCTCCAAAACGAGAGGTCTGGTGCCTTCATAAACAGCCGTCGCCACAGCACCTTCGCTACCGGTCCCCATCTCTTCAAGAAGCGTTCCGCTCAGGTTCTCTATCTCGATCAAACCTTCTTCAGCCATCTCAAAAGCGCCGATCTCACTGGTGGTACCGAACCTGTTTTTCTGAGCACGGAGGATCCTCATTTCATGACTTCTGTCTCCTGTGAAACTGAGGACACAGTCCACCATATGTTCCACGATCCTAGGCCCTGCCAGATCGCCGCTCTTGGTCACATGCGCCACTATAAACACAGGGATGTTATACACTTTGCCGATCCTCATAAGATCATTGCCGCAGGCTCTGACCTGTGATACGCTGCCCGGTGCAGAATCCAGTTCTGCACTGTACATGGTCTGTATGGAGTCTATTATCAGAAATGCCGGTTTGATTTGCTGACATACGGCGTCTATATTCTCCATGTTGGTTTCCGCCAGTATGAACAGGCTGTCCGGAAGAGATTTGCAAACTCTGTCTGCGCGCATCTTGATCTGTTCTTCAGACTCTTCTCCCGAAACATATAGCACCGCACCTTTCTCTGATGCGATATTGGCTGCCGCCTGTATGATTATCGTTGACTTCCCTATTCCCGGCTCACCTGAAATAAGTGTCAGCGAACCAGGAACAAGGCCTCCTCCCAAAACTCTGTTGAGCTCACCTATACCTGTATCTATGCGCTCTTTTTCACCCGAGGAGATCTGCGATAACTTGGAAGGCCTTCCTGCCCTCGCAGAGCCGTCTCCCGCACCGTTTACAGGTGCACCCGCGCCACCGCCGGTTCCCGCTGCACCATATCCTGCAGTGGTCCTTCGTCTTTTGTCTTTCTCGTCTATTTCTACGATTTTTTCTTCAACCATGGTATTCCATGCACCGCAGATACACTGCCCCATCCATTTGGGGCTTTCATATCCACATTCCTGACACATGAATACCGTTTTCGCCTTCTTAGCCATCTCTCTCCTCCCATATGTTTACATCCCAACACCGTTGCGAACATTTGTTTGCCACTTATACTATATTATACCTTGCCGGAAAAGGCAAGTAAAAATAGTCAGCGTGTGCCGGACCTTAGACGTTTCGACAAAGCACTAAAAAAGACGGACCGTGAAAAGTCCGTCTTTTGATATAACTCTGTTTAGTCTTGTCTTTTGACCGCCATTCGGCTTATTTAGCATCCTGTTCAGCCTGATATTCTGCGATGATCTTCTGAGCCATCTGAGCAGGTACTTCTTCGTATCTTTCGAATTCCATAGTGAAGCTTCCTCTAGCCTGAGTCATGGATCTGAGAATGATAGCATAGTCGAAGAGTTCAACCTGTGGAGCTTCTGCCATCAGCTTCTGTCCGCCGCCTGCTACCGGTTCCATACCGAGGATCTTACCTCTTCTCTTGTTCATGTCGCCCATTACGTCTCCCATGTATTCGTCAGGAACAACGATTTCAAGCTTCATTACAGGTTCCAGGAGGCAAGGTTTAGCTTCTGCGATACCCTTCTTGAATGCCAGTGAAGCAGCGATCTTGAACGCCATTTCGTTGGAGTCTACATCGTGGTATGAACCATCATACAGAACTGCCTTGATGTTAACTACTCTGCAGCCTGCGAGAGGTCCCTTTTCCATGGATTCTCTAAGTCCCTTTTCTACTGCAGGAACGTAGTTCTTAGGAATTGATCCACCGAAGAGTTCTTCTGAGAATTCGAAGTCTTCCTGTGCAGGTGAGAATCTGATATGAACGTCACCGTACTGTCCGGCACCGCCTGACTGCTTCTTATGCTTACCCTGAACGTCTGCATTACCCTTGATAGTTTCTCTGTAAGCTATCTTCTGAGGGATCTGAACAACGTCTACACCGAACTTATCCTTCAGCTTATCCTTGATGATGTTCAGCTGGATCTCACCCTGTCCGCCCAGGAGAGTCTGATGTGTTTCTACGTTTCTTTCCAGAACGAATGAAGGGTCTTCTTCCATCAGCTTATGGAGACCTGATCCAACCTTTTCATCTTCACCCTTCTTGGCAGGTTCTACTGCCTGATAGAGGGATGGCTTAGGGAAGTCAACTTCCGGGAACTTGATGATGTTAGCCTTTTCGCAGAGAGTGTCACCGGTCTTTGTGTACTGCAGCTTAGCGATAGCAACGATGTCGCCTGCTTCAACTACAGGAGCATCTTCCTGAGATTTACCTCTCATGAAGAACATGGCACCCAGCTTTTCAGCTTTTTCTGCTCTGGCATTGTATATTTCCTGACCGGCCTTCAGTGTACCTGAAATAACCTTAGCCAGTGAGATCTTACCGAGGAATGGGTCAGCGATCGTCTTGAATACGAATGCTGCCGGTTTACCTGCTGCATCTACTGCAACTTCGATATCTTCATCAACGTCATTTACTGCAGGATATGCTTCGTGTGCAGCTGCCTTTGGAACCAGATTGATGAACTGTTCCAGAGCTTCCTTAACGCCTTCGCCTGTGATAGCTGAGCAAGTGAATACCGGCACGATGTCTCCATTACCGATACCCTTGCTGAGACCCATGGCAAACTGTTCGTCTGTCAGTTCCATAGTTTCCAGGAAGATTTCCATCAATTCTTCGTCAGTTCCTGCAACTTCTTCTTCCAGAGCTTCTCTGTCATCAAGAGTTACTACTGAGCTTCCGAACTTATCTTTCAGCTCTTCGATCAGTGCTTCAACATCAACGTTTTCTTTGTCAGTCTTGTTGATGAGGAAGAACTTAGGAACGCCAAACTGCTTGCATGAGTTCCAAGCCTTTTCTGTACCAACCTGGATACCTGCTGACGCGTCAACCAGGATAGCCGCAGCTTCTACTGCTCTCATTGCTGAATTTACTTCTCCGATAAAATCAAAGAATCCCGGAGTGTCAACGAAGTTGAGTTTTACTTTGTTATATTCAACCGGTACTACAGATGTGCTGATGGAGTAACCTTTTTCGATTTCCATCTTATCGTAGTCAGATACTGTATTTCCGTCTTCTACCTTTCCAAGTCTGCTGATAACACCTGTTGCGAGCAGAGCAGCTTCCAGGAATGTTGTTTTACCGCTGCCACCGTGTCCCACAAGTGCAATGTTTCTAATGTTTTCGCTCTTATAGCCTTTCATCTAATTGAGACCTCCTAAATTATTTCCTAAAGATATCACCATTATATCATTCTAATTGTTCCATAGCAATATATTTAATTCCATGGAAAGGGCAGTTTTCAAGGTTTTTCACAAATTCCCGAAGAAAGACTTCTCGATTTTCGAGCATAAAAAAACAGATGGGCAAAAAGCCCATCTGAAAAAATCATTTTATGTAGTTTCGCGTTGGAAACTCAATTAAGATTTATTTGTTTGCTGCTCTGTAAGCTGCAGCGTCTGCTACGAAATCAGGGTCAGCAAATTCAGGTCTCTGCAGTTCTTTCTTAACCATCAGAGTACCAGTACCGTATGCAGCGATTTCAGGTGGGTTGATCATTTCAGCACCTGATCCGTTGATTACGTTGCCGTTTTCGTCCTTTGAATCTCTCATCCACTTGTAAGCGAAGAATTTGCAAGTAAATGAAGTGTTACCAACCTTTTCGATGTATCCGCCGAATTCCATCCAGTCACCAGCATATACAGGAGCTGTGTATCTAACTTCTGAGTAACCTACGAATAATGATTCGTCACCGTGAAGTCTGATAGCCAGTTCAGTACCAACGTCTCCCCATGCAGTTACGATGTGTGCGCCTTCTACGAGTTCACCAGCATAGTGAGCATCGCCAGCTGACATTCTTGCCTTCAGGTTTACATATGAACCGATCATCTTAGGGTTGTTTTCTCTTTCCATGATGCATTCTAAAACTGTCTTAATAGCTGCCATTTTAATCATCCTCCTAAATTTTTAAGAATTAAATTTTTATAATTATTACGCCGCATTTTTATTTTACAGCGCTTTTTACGTACACTTAAATAATACACTTTTGCCTATTGACTGTCAATGGATTTGTTAATACTTTATCTATATTTAAGTCGAAGACAGCAACAAAGTAAAGCAATATTATCTAGCGGTCAAAAATCCGAAACCCCTTTAATTTCTAGGCTTCTGAGGTATATAATGACGGCCCGAATAATTGTACTTGATATCAATCCTGCACAAAGCGGCCGCTATATCATTTTCATCCTTTGTTTTTAATGCTGCCACTATCATTTCATCAGCCTTACAGTTGTTCTCAAGGTAGTCCACATATTCAGCAACACTGTTAAAATCTTCGGCTTTTTCTCCATTTACAGCAAAGATCTCAAAGGATTCATTAAATACAAACGCATACATTTCAGCAAGATTGTTTGTCGCCTGTATTGTCATTTTAAGTCCGTTTTCATGGAACATTTCTCCATTCAGGTCGTTGAACTTGAGCGGTACAGGTTTTTCTTCATCCGCTGCTTTCTCAAGCTTCTCATGAAATTCTCTGATACTTTGTCCAAGGACTTCTTTGTTGGGTTCATACCAGGACTTCATAACATCCATGATCGTAAGAGCCAGATTTTTTGAATCTGCTCCATACCACAGTGATTCGAGATGATATCCCCAGTCATTTTCCACTATTATGTTCACAAAGTAAATCTGGCTGTATTTAACATTTTCAGTCATAAGCTAAGCTCTCCTTTAAAAAGACGGACAACAAATTGTCCGTCTTTGATTTAATTATTATTAGCTGATTTTACGCTTCGCCAGGGTGCTTTCTGTCTTTGAATGAAGATTCAGTAGCGCCTCTCTGGTCCTTCTTGGCGATGAACAGAGCGCCTGTAGCCTTACCACACAGAACCGGAGGTTCACAAGCTGTAGCAGCTGTTTCAGGTGTAGCAACGTTAGTCATGTCTGCATCAGTTCTATCCAACTGAGTAGCAACCTTCCATGCTTCGAATACGCACTGGTATGACTGGTTGCCAACCTTTTCGATCCATCCATGATATTCCATGAAGTCTCCAACGTATACAGGAGCCAGGAATTCAACTTTGTCATATCCCAGGAACAGGGAGATGTCGCCGTCTACGTAAACCATCAGTTCAGTACCTACGTCGCCCCACTGGTCAACGATTCTGGCACCGTTTACTAATCCACCAACATAATGTGCATCTTTTGCGCTCATCATAAGATGATGAACTACTTTCTTACCAACCATAATTTTTCTCCTTTTAATTATGCCGGCCTTTCGGCCGGCATATGTTTGATTTTGTTTTTAAGTTACCTGTATTGACTGTAATTAGTCAGCGAACAGAACTGCTCCGTCAGGAAGTTCGATGTCCAGAGGCTTAACGATCTTGCAAACGTTTACCATGTGGATGTAGTCAACGTTTCCGGCCAGGATGTTGTTGCCCCAAGTTCCGCAACCTTCTGATACTGCAGGTGACAGAGCGTTTGATGATGGACCCCATGCATCTGGTGTAGGCTGGTTGATCAGCATTCTAGCAACTGGGATTCTAGCTCCTGCATACAGGATGTGTTCTTCGTCGTTTGTGAACAGACCAGCTGTATGTCCAGTTCCGCCAGCTTCTTCCATGTTTCTTACTGCCATGTCAACAGCTTCTTCAAATGTTTCGTAGCTCTTCAGGATTACTACAGGTCCCATGATTTCCTTGCACAGAACGTCAGCAGCTCCGATAGCGTCAACCTTCAGACCAACAACCTTAGTTCCTTCTGGTACTGCGAATCCGGCAGCTTCAGCGATAACGTCAACGTCCTTACCAACCAGACCTGAGTTGATGTGTCCGTCTTCAAACAGAGCGTCTCTGAACTTAGCAACGTCAGCAGCGTCTTCGAAGATAACAGCGCCGGCAGTCTTCAGTTCTGCGAAGAAGTCAGCTTCAACTTCTGATGGGTACAGAAGCAGGTTGTCACCGTCACACAGGATACCATTGTCTGAGCATACTGCTACGATTGACTTTTCTGCAGCATCCTTCAGGTCATATCCTCTGTCAAGGATTGCTGGAGGGTTTCCTGGGCCTACGCCGTATGCAGGAGTTCCGGATGAGTAAGCAGCCTTAGTCAGTCCAGCACCGCCTGTAGCGATAACGAGGTCGCAGTTAGCCATCAGTTCCTGTGACTTTTCGATAGTTACGTCATTGATGATCTGAACCAGATCTTCAGGAGCTCCGCAAGCCTTGAGAGCCTGTCTGATCAGGTTTACAGTTTCAGTTGAAGTCTTTTCTGCACGTGGAGCAGGTGAAATGATTACAGCGTTCTTGCCCTTTACTGCGTGCATGAAGTTTCCGAGTGGAGTTACTGTAGGGTTAGTTGCAGGTGTGATAGCACCGATAACTCCGATTGGATGTGCAGCTTCGATCAGACCCTGTGATGGATCTTCGTTGATGATACCAACTGATCTCTTATCTTTCAGGTAATCCCAGAAAGCTGTTGGAGTATCAGTGTTCTTGCAGATTTTGTCTTCGTAGCTGCCGAGGCCTGTTTCGTCAACAGCCAGTCTTGCTAAAGGTTCTGCGTTCTTGTAGATGATCTTAGCACCTTCAAATACCAGCTTGTCAACCTGTTCCTGAGTGTAATTGCTGATTTCAGCTACTGCTTTACGTGCTCTTTCGATTTTGTTCTGAACAGTCATGTTTATCAATCTCCTTTTTCTTTTAACTATTCTTTTCTTATTCTTGCGAAATTACTAAAATCATTAAGCTGCGTAATGATCTTGGTATTAACTCAATTTGACTATATTCTAACACTGCCTCTCAAATATTGTCAAGGCGTACACGGTTACTAAAGCGGTACTAGTTTGCTGTAAAACAAGCCTTCTGCAGTGTTTGCAAAAGGCTTGTACTTATGTGGTTATTTTATGGGTAAATAATTAAAATAAATGGTCAATTTACTGAAAATTTATTATGCTCTTCTCTTTCTTACCACTATAGTTGCTGCTGCAAGCGCAACAAGTGCAACGATACCAAAAATAACTGCATTGAAGTCGTCTCCTGTCTTGGCAGTGCCACCAGAAGCATTTACATTAGCGTCATCAGATACTTTGACCTTACATACTGGAGGTACCAGGGTCTGGCTTCCAGAAACTGCACTGATCACATATGCACCTTCCTTATCAAATTTGATTGTCACTTTACCGTTTTCATCTGTACTATAATCTGTTGCTTCACCATTGATTGTGATGGCTGCACCAGATACTGACGATGTTACCGGATTCCAGTTTGCATCGTATCCAGCCGCAGAAAGAGTGAGTGTTATTTTTTCACCAATTTTTGCGTTAATCGTGTTCTTGTCGAACCAGCAGTATGTATCTGACCAGTATGTTCCGTCCTTATAAATAAATGCATTGATGTAATCTCCGTCTTTTACCGGATCTGCAAGTCCATTAGCAGAAACGTTATTCACCCAGTAGCCAAATGATCCGTTTGTGTCCCCCCAAAGCTTAGTTATGCTGAGACCCCATTGCCCATTGGCAGAAGCATACCCTGCTGCCGCACCACCTTTATAGTATTCTTCATGTGCTGCATACAGCGCATCATTGATGGTCAGCGCGCCATCTTTGTCAACATCTGTAACTTCAACTTCTTCCTGAGTCAGGACTAATTTTCCTTTATCTGCAATAGTTACATGTACGTCTGCAGAGCTAGTCTTTTCTGTATCATCAGGTGTTATTGGGTCGTTTTTACCTTCATCATCTGATGTTGGTCTATCGATACCCTTTACGGCAAATAGATTATTACTGTCGTTTGTATAATAAAGAGTGCCATCATCTCCTATTGCGATCATAGAATCACAATAGTTCTCCATTTCTTTCTGTGGTGGGGTAAAGAAATCTTTGCCTGCTTTCGCATCATAAAGACCACCCGGAGTTCCATTGTAGGTTGAATAAACGGCATCTCCATCGGTAACAACTGCAGCAACCGTAACTCCTGGAGCTGAATATGTAGCTTCCACAGTTCCTGATGCCAAATCAATTACCTGTACATTTTTGTTGGAACCAATATATGCTTTGCCCGCATCTATCCAAGGTGTACAAATAGATGATGCTGCAAGTGTCGCAATTTTGCTGACAGTTGCTTTTCCGTCTACTCCAATAACTGCTTCGAACAAATAGCCCCCTTTAGAAGTAAAATAATACTTCCCGTTATATTCCACCACTGTAGAACACACACTACCAGAATCATTAATCACTGTTTCGTTTACTACACCAGTTGTTTTGTTATACACATACAGAATCGCATCTCCATCTGAAGGGGTATTTCCAGACCCATTAGCGGTAGATCCGAAAACTATATAGTTGTTATTAACACATGCTCCTGACCAATAAAATCCTTTTGCATTTGTTGCTATTTCTTTTACTGAATAATCATCCAGCGAAATCTTTGCATATGTTCCAGACTGTCCACTTTTCCAAGAACCTACATATACAGAATTATCACTCGCACTATACACTGCAGGTGTCAATCCCTGGTGGCTTGTCTGACCTTCAGCATATGTCACGCTTTTTTCAACCTTCATAGTATCAGCATCAATGATATTCAAAACTGCACCATTTAAATTGACTAATATTTTTTTCCCTGCCTTAGTACTTGCTACGGTAGGAGCAAAATTGTTGTTTCCATTACTTGATGTAAGGTCAACTGTACCCTTTGCCTCGCCTGATTTTGCATCCAGTCTATACAATTTACTTGCAAGTGCCGCATAGACATACTCTCCATCAACCGCCGGCGAAGACATGTATGTCCACCCTGTTACCGAAGCATCCTTATAACTCCATAACAAATCTCCTGCTTTTGCACTATCTGTGGCAAATACACTTACACTTCCGCCAAATACCATTGTAAGTGCTACAACTGCAGTAACAAACAGCGAAAGTATTCTTCTTTTTGATTTTAACGCCTTCATTAGTTTCCCTCCTTATCATGCGCCCAAATATAATAATCATTTAATATGCACTTCCCCAGTACCATTTAACAACATCTCCTGAATACACCCTGTAACTACTGGAACCAACACCTGGCTCTGAACCATTCACAGAATATTTCCAACCCGAATCACCGCTGGCAAATCTTCCATTTATTCCATTTACATAGATGCCAAATTGGGTGTTCTCTGCACTTACGAGAGCACCGCTTTGCCTTAACACACTATAAGCCGTATCGCCTCCCTGAAGAGTTATTTCCATCCCGCTGCAATACCCCTCAATGGATATGTAGCATACGCTCTTAGCTTGAGTAGTCGCTGCAGTAGTTGACTTCTGTGTTTCCTTATTGCTGTTCTTATTGTCGTTAGAAGCCTTTTTATCTGAGTCGCTTTTGTTCTCAGATTTATTATCATTCTGCCCAGCCTTATCTTCCGCCTTTTTATCAGCATCAGCAGTCTGTTCAGTCTTCGTTTTGCTTCCTGAGTCTCCTGCTGCTGTATCATCATTTCCGCCGCACGATATCATCGTCAGGCAAAGTGCAACAGCCATAACGATCATCATTATGACTATAGCGAGGCTCCGTTTTTTCTTTCTTGCTTCGTTCATATCCTGGCCCTTCTTCCTCATATGTGATTATTGTTATAATTAAAAAGCCGCATCCTCAGATGCGGCCACCAAAAAACATAAATAATATGCTTTGATCATCGGCGTCCTATCTCAGAAGACTTCCTTTTCGAACGAGCCAGGTCTACCGACTTTATCCATCGTACTCCATAAAAACGGCAGAGTACACCTACCGGGATTCCTTCCCAAAGCCATTAGCTTCAGTGGTCGCTGCAATAAAACCCTTGCCGCATATCCTTTCGTTGATTTCACGGTTGCTGAGACACAGTGCCGGATTCTCACCGACTTCCGATTTGTCTCGTTCAAATTATTTAATTGTTCATTCTTTTAGTTACTGTATATTGTCATGCCATATTTCAGCTTCACTCTCTCCAGCTTACCGATCATCGGCTTCGCCAGTATGAATATGAAGAATATGGTTGCTATAGCATGTACCAGGTTAAAATACGCAGCACCTCCATATACCAGCAATATAGTTTCCCATGTCGGCTCCGATGTGGTGATCAGTATAGTCCATATATCAACGATACCACCATATATGAAGAATGTTGCCAGACCTCCAAATATCATAAGCGCATATTTGTTCAGCCGTCCGGAGTACTTATGAAACAGCAATCCCGCCAAATACCCTATTACTGCCATCGCTATCATCTGCCAAGGGGTCCATGGTCCCTGACCAAACAGGAAATTGGACACCATTGCCGACATGGCTCCAACTAGGAACCCCGCTTCTTTACCAAGAGCGACTCCGGAAATTATTATTATGGCCAATATAGGCTTGAAGTTAGGTATCATGAAAAAGGCTGCACGTCCTACCACCGCTGCTGCTATAAGCACCGCAAGTATGACAATCTCTCTGGCCTTTGGTTTTCGCTGTTCAAAACCTACGAAAAACGGCACCATAGCATATATCACCAGAAGGAAGCTGACTATGAAATACTGCTTGTTATCGAATACATAAAACCCTGCCAGTATGGTCAATGCCGCCAAAATCAACATTGATATATCGATTACAGGCTTAGGCACCTTCCTTCGACATTTATCGTCAATAGACGATTCTGCTTCATGCTGTATTTTCAACGAATCTATCGGCTCATCGATTCTGAATTCCACATCATCGTTATTCTGTTCATCTGAGCCTCCATCATGTCCACCGGCGCCCATATCATTGTCATCAGCTCCGCCTTCGAAGTTGGCCTTTACCAGCTGCACTATATCATCCACATCCACTGCATTTTCAAATATATGTCTGGACATCCTGTTGGCTGCAGTAGTATAGAAGCTGTTGCCTGAGAAGAATATCCTCGGCGTATTGGTAGTGATGATCTTCCCGTCAAAGAACATCGCACATCTGTCGCCGTACCTCGCACAGAATTCAACATCATGGGATACCATCATTATGGTTATCCCTCTATCCTGAAGCGATTTGAGTATGACCGCCAGCTTTGCTTTGAAACTGTTATCCAGCCCCTTTGTCGGTTCATCAAGAAGAAGTATCTCAGGATCCAAAAGCAGTACTTTGGCAAGAGCTGCCCTTTGCTGTTCGCCTCCCGAGAGGTCATAAGGATGCATATCCAAAAGATGATGGATATCCACCAGCTTAGCGATTTCTGCAACCTTTGTATCTTTTTCTTCCTCTGTCAAGCTATGGCCTTCAAATATCTCCAGAAGATCGAGCCTTACGGTTTTTTCCACAAAAATGCTCTGCGGATTCTGCGGGAGGACTCCTAGCAGACCTTTGAACATTTCATTCTTAACTTGCTTATCTATATTTCTGCCTTTAATCTTCACTGTGCCGCGGTATGGTTTCCTTATTCCGCTGGCTAAAGTCAAAGTAGTTGTTTTGCCGGTCCCGTTGCCGCCCACCAAGCAGAACATCTCTCCCGGATATATCTTAAGAGAAAGATCTTTGACGACGTCAGGTTCATGTCTGTCATATCTGAACCATACATCCTTCATCTCGATGGCAGGAATGATTTGCGGCTCAGATTCTTTTTCTACCGGGAGTGCAGTTTTAGTCAGGAGCCTGCCGCTCAAAAGTTCAGTGAGCCAGTTTCGACCTTCTCTGACATTGACAGGACATTGCAGGCCCCTGCCGATTCCCTCCTGATAAAGCATGGCATAGGCCTGCAAAGGCGTAGGCATTGCCATGAACATCGGATGGTTCTTTTCCGCAAGTATGGCTCCGACGTTAGCAGGGATGTCATCAGCTATGATCCGTCCTTTATCTAAAACTATTGCTCTGTCTGCCATAGGGATGACATCTTCGAGTCTATGTTCAGTTATTATTACCGTGGTGCCTAGTTCACGATTAATCTTCTTTACTGTTTCCAGAAAATCTCCCGCAGCTATGGGGTCAAGCTGTGAAGTGGGCTCATCCAAGATCAGTACATCAGGCTGCATCGCCATTACCGATGCCAGATTGAGCAGCTGTTTCTGTCCTCCGGACAAATGGTTCACATCCTTATGGAACCACCCCTGGATCCCGAAGAAGCTGGCCATTTCAGCTACTCTAAGCCTTATGGTCTTGGTATCAATACCCAAGCTTTCCAGTCCAAATGCCAGTTCATGCCAGACCTTATCCGTTACGATCTGGTTGTCAGGATTCTGCAGGACGTATCCTATTCTCTGCGCCTGTCTCTTCTGGCTCATCTGTTCCACCGGCTGACCGTAAAATAAGATCTCACCCTGCCTTTCACCATGAGGTGCAAGGATCGGCTTCAGATTTCTCAGGAGTGTGCTCTTTCCTGAGCCCGACTGTCCGCATATGGCTATAAATTCTCCCATCTCTATGGTAAGATCGATGCCTTTGAGGGCCGGCTCCTGCTTGCCCGGATATGTAAAGGTCAGATCTTTGATTGTAAAAGTCGCCATGTGAGCACCTCCTTTACTTCTACGGCTACAGGGAAAAAGCACATCAGAAAATACGCAGCGTATACTAATATGCCAAAGGCATCCATATCTGCCATCACTATATACGGATAAAAATCTATGGAACACTTCCCAAAAGCTGCCCCAACAAGCACGATACCGACCATCGCCAGCAAAAATATGCCGGCAACGGTGTCCCGTCTATCAAAACGATATATGGAAAAAGTTGTCCTGTCTTTTACTCCATATCCCCTTGATCTCATGGAATCAGCTGTGTCTATGGCGTTTTCCAGCGCCCATGTGAACATCACAGAAATTATTTTCACTCCGTGATGTGCCTTTTCTTTGACACTCCCGTTGGATACGTCTCTGCCGATACACTTCTGCGCATCGGAGATTTTTTTGATCTGCATCTTATAGTTGGGAACGAATCGCATGACCATCGAAAATATCAATGAAATTGCCGGGATCACACGTCCAAAAAGATATACGAATTTATCGCTTGTCATGATCTTGTTATAGCATGAGAACCAGAGTAATACCGATGCCAGCATAAATCCTGTCACGATGCCGTATACGATCGCCTCCAGCGTTATATAATTATGTTTCAAATAAAACAATATGGTCATTCCTTGATGGTTGATCAACGGATTTATGATCATTACAAGCAGCATCATAGGCAAAAGGAAGCACACAAAGAATTTCAGCGTGCCCTTTCCTCCCAGCATTAGTGCATATACGAGCGATGCTGCCATACCTACGGCAAGAAAAACGGGATGAAGCAGGAAAATACCTATCCCAATGACTCCGCAGAAAAATCCAAAATTTATTATCGGGTGATAAGTTGCAAATGTACTATCCATTATTCTCCCCAAACCTCAAATGACCAGCTCACTTCATCTCCTGCACCAAGAACACATGCATCAGCTGATTCCATTACCATTTCATCATTCACTTCATATACCCATCCTGCTGTATCAGTGGCTTCCAGCCCTCCGATACCTATAACATATGGTGGGTTTGCCGTTTCGTGCATGAGTATTTCACAGTTGTTTTCCACTGCGTATGCATTGAGTGCATCAAGCACCGATCCGCCTTCAGAGATCTCAACCACTGCCTCTTCCACATCAGCAATGCCTGATTCATCAGGATAATCGATTTCGATCCCAACTGTTATAGTTCCGGCAGATACATCCGGATCGCTGCCGCCTCCACATGCTGTCATGGCAAATACCATAACAAGGGTCATTATAATTACCAATACCTTTTTCATCCTTTTTTTCCTCCTCTCAATAAAAAAGACTGTACTTGTTCTAAGTACAGTCCGTATTCTCTGTATTATACATGTATACCATCTCTCTGCCATTTTCCCGTGGCAAGGTTTGAGTATCTTCTCATGCAGGTCTCCTGACTTATCGTTCTTCATTTCCGATTGCCTTCCCAATTTCTCAGTGGCTGCCTTACGGCCTTATCAGAAACTCCCGAATTACAGTGGCGGGTCCGTGCCGGATTCTCACCGGCTTCCCTCTTAGCTGCAAAATATTCGCAGAACATGGAAGTGATTAAGTTATTACTGTTACAGTATCATATGGGACAAATAGTGTCAAGGTGCTTGATCAGTTTTGATTTGCCAAGGCTGCCAATCTATAATCAACTCTTTTTCTGTATTCCCTCTCTTCAGCCGCTTCCCGATCTAAGCGTTCCTCAAGCAGTGCATAGCCTTCAGCAATTTTGCTGATGTTCGGCCGAATTTCATTTTCTAGAATTAACTTGATTTCAGCAAAACCACATTCTATTTTGCCATCCATTGCATCAAGCCTGCCGTCCATTGAATCAAGTCTGCCATCCATTGCATCAAGTCTGTCGTCCATTGAATCAAACCTGCCGTCCATTGCATCAAGTCTGCCATCCATTGCATCAAGTCTGCCATCCATTGCATCAAGCCTGCCGTCCATTGCATCAAGCCTGCCATCCATTGCATCAAGTCTGCCGTCCATTGCATCAAGCCTGCCATCCATTACATCAAATCTGTCGTCCATTACATCAAGTTTCCGATCGATCCCATCGATCCTTGATCCAAGCCTATGCTCCGTTCCTCTTATCTCATGGCGAAGCTCTTCTGTTATTTCTTCCTTGAGCTCTGTCTTTAGCTCATCCTTCAATTCAGTATTTATTACTGTTCTCATTTCATCGACAAGTTCCACCTTCAACTCGTCTTTAAATTCTTTAAGCACTGCTCTCATTTCATTCTGCATGGTCGTCTCCTTTCCTGATTTTCTCTTAATTCCCAACATAACAGCCCTTTTCTAATATTATATGATATAGCTTTTTATAATTCAATCTATAATTACATTTTTTTCCATTTTGTTTGCAGGCTATTCCCTGAGGAGCTACAGTATATCATACTTTGCCTATGTATTTTGCCTTTTTTTCAGTACATAAAAAACGCGGATCACAATAGATCCGCGTCTGTGGTTTTGCATCGTTGGACGTAGCAATTTAGAATTCTGCAACTCCCGGTGTTCTTGGGAATGGGATCACGTCTCTGATATTGTCCATTCCTGTCAGGTACATGATGATCCTTTCGAAGCCCAGCCCGTAACCGGCATGCTTAACGCCGCCGTACTTACGGAGATCCATGTACCACCAGTAATCATTTTCATCCATGCCCGTTTCTTCGATCCTCGCTTTGAGAACATCGTAGCGTTCTTCCCTCTGGCTTCCGCCGATGATCTCTCCAACACCAGGCACCAGCAGGTCGCATGCCGCAACTGTCTTGCCGTCGTCGTTGAGGCGCATATAAAAGGCCTTGATATCCTTAGGATAATCTGTTACGAATACAGGGGCCTTGTAGACTTCTTCTGTAAGGTAACGTTCATGCTCAGTCTGAAGGTCGACGCCCCATTGCACAGGATACTCGAACTTTTTGCCTGACTTCTGAAGAATTTCAACTGCTTCCGTATATGTCACTCTTGCAAAATCTGCACTCACGAGAGCATTGAGTCTTTCCAGCAGTCCCTTATCCATGAACTGATTGAAAAACGCCATTTCTTCAGGACAGTTTTCAAGAACATAGCTGATTATATATTTGATCATATCTTCAGCAAGCTGCATATTATCATCAAGATCTGCAAAAGCAACTTCAGGTTCGATCATCCAGAATTCCGAAGCATGTCTTGCCGTATGGGAGTTTTCCGCGCGGAATGTAGGCCCGAATGTATATACGTTTCTGAACGCCAGTGCAAAAGTTTCTGCCTCCAGCTGTCCCGATACCGTCAAGGATGCTTCCTTATTGAAAAAGTCTTTGCTGTAATCAACAGTTCCTTCTTCGGTTCTTGGAAGTTCTTCCATAGGCAGGGTAGTGATCCTGAACATTTCGCCTGCACCCTCCGCATCACTTCCTGTGATTATAGGAGTGTGGGCATACACGAAGTTTCTTTCCTGGAAAAACTTGTGGATAGCGTAAGCAACCACCGATCTTACTCTGAACACTGCAGAGAAAGTATTGCTTCTAGGTCGGAGGTGCGCGATCTCTCTTAAGAATTCCTTGCTGTGACGTTTCTTCTGAAGAGGATAATCAGCATCAGAACCTGCTTCTATAACGACTTCCTTGGCTTTGATCTCAAATGGCTGCTTTGCATCAGGGGTAAGAACGAAGTCACCCTTTACCATTAGAGCCGCAGCGATAGGTGCCTTGGAAATCTCCGCGAAGTTTTCCAAATTCTCAGCTTCGTAAACCACCTGTACTGATTTGAAGAAAGTACCGTCGTTCAGCTCGATGAACCCAAACTTATTTGATCCTCTGTTGGTTCTTATCCATCCGCGAACTACGATCTCGCTTCCTGCATATTTATCTGTTTCTCTAAAAAGGTTTCTAATCTGTATGTCTTTCATGTTAGCAAATCCTTGTTCCTTCAGGAACGATGTCATCAACGAATATAACCTGACATC
>CAYTVH010000002.1:0-56710 GCA_964441805.1 uncultured Oscillospiraceae bacterium
ACTGAACCGTAGCCCAGCTTGAATGACACGATATCGCCTACCTTGTAATCGGCTTTAGTAACATCCAGCAGCATGTGATCGGAACTTGCTCCAAGCACGTCGATGCGTTCATCCATCGGATACATAGAATCTGCTGTCATATCCTGCTGGCCGATGCCGATGATGGCTCTCTTGATGATGCCGCGGTCTTCATAGTACGGCTTCTGACCAAAAGCATCCACACCGACTTCGCCGATAGGAAGGGATGGTTTTTCCTTCAGTTCTACGATCTGAGCTTCTACGATCAGAGCATCGTCAACTGTTCCCTCAAGTCTTTCACCGTATGCAGTGTCGTTGCCGAGAAGGAAAGCCTCGCCAAGTCTCAGATTATTGATCTTTTCAGGAAGCTCGCCTTTTCCTACCAGGTAGATGGAGCTGGAGTTTCCGCCGGAGATCATGTTCAGCTTCTTGCCTGTGGCTTCTTCGATCTTAGCTGCAAAGTCGCAGATTATGCTCAGGTTATCGTTCTTTGGAATGATAGCGCCGTAGCATGTCAGATTAACGCCCACGCCGTAAAGCTCAACGTTTGCCATAGCTTCGATCTTCAGGGCTGTTCCAATGATTTCTTCCTCGTTTTGGAAGAAGATACCTTCTCTCAGGTCGCCTACATCTATCATAAGAACAACTTTGTGGACTTTGCCCTGCTTAGCTGCTTCTTCGTTGAGCATTTCCAAAGTCGCCATTTCCGAGTTGAAACTGATGTCAACGTACTTAACCACTTCTTCGATCTCAGATGCCATAGGCAGTCTCAGCAGAACGCTCTGCTTGCCGTTTGCCTTGATGGTATCGTAATTCTTTTTGATGTTCTGAACTCTTGAATCAGCCAGATAATCTACTGCCGGATGTGCTGCGATCATATCAACGACTTTCTCATCTGCGCAAAGTGCCTTGGTTACGATCATCAGTGAGCATCCGCCCTGTTCTTTAGCTATTTCAGCAACTCCATCGATGTTGCCTCTGAGTTTTGCCATGTCGATCACTAATCTTGGATACATGTTAGAACCTCCTCATTTTTATACTTGCCGCTTCAACTACGTGTTTCATAAGCACTGCAGTTGTAACGCTTCCAACGCCGCCCGGCACCGGGGTTATGGCCGCTGCACGGGCGCCAATACCTGTTGTGTACGTTCCGTCTTCCGCCGCCTGTTCCTTATCAAAATCCACGTCTCCGCAAAGCTTGCCGTTTTCATCCATGTTGATGCCGACGTCGATTATTATCTGTCCCTCGCCCAGCATATCTTCCTTTATCATGCGAGCTTTACCCACAGCTGCGATCACGATATCTGCACCTGCTCCTGCTGCTGCAAAATCTTCAGGCTTAGTTCTGCTGTGGCATATGGTCACGGTGGCATTCTTCTTCATGGCCATCATGGCTGCAGGCTTACCGATAACAAGGCTCCTGCCCATGACCGTCACTTTCTTGCCGGAAAGATCATATCCGTAGTGGTCGAAGATCTCCATGCAAGCCGCTGCAGTACATGGCGGGAATCCCACGCTGCTGTCCATGAATACGCCTGCAAGGGAACCTGCTGTTATTCCATCTATATCTTTGGCAGGATCCAGGACTTCGCATACTGCTTTCTCATCCATATGTTCAGGAAGCGGTCTGAAAATCAGCACTCCGTGGACAGAGTCATCTGTGTTCAGTTTTTTGATTTCGTCGATCAACTCTTCCTGAGCTGCGACCCTCGGAAGTACGATACTCTTTACTTCAACGCCGACTTCCGCGGCACGCTTCACTGCGCCCTTTTCGTAAGAAAGATCTCCCGGATCTTCTCCGAGACGCACAATAGCGATCGTCGGAACGACACCGGAAGCCCTGAGTTTTGCAGCCTTCTCGGCGATTTCTGCAGTTATGCGGTCAGCGACCGGTTTGCCTTTTAAAAGTTGTGCCATTTTTACCTCGATGTTCTCTGAAAAATCCGTAGCCTTATTATACTCTCTAGGCCGGAAAATGACAACAAACTACATGAAAAAGACGTTCCGGATATCCGAAACGTCTTCTGTTTTCTATTGTCTGCCAACTGCCTGGCGGCTTTTCACTTAGAACAATCCTGTGATCTTGCCTGTGTTGTCCACGTCGATCTTTTCTGCCGCAGGAACCTTAGGCAGTCCCGGCATCGTCATGATGTCGCCTGTGAGGGCAACGATGAAGCCTGCGCCTGCCGATACCTTCAGATTCCTGATGGTCAGGACGAAATCTCTAGGTGCACCCAGAAGTTTAGGATCGTCTGAGAAGCTGTACTGAGTCTTGGCCATGCAAATAGGCAGGTTGCCGAATCCCAGCGCTTCCAACTGCTTCAGCTGTTTCATGGCTGCAGGCAGGATAGCGATGTCCTTAGCACGATAGATCTTCTGAGCGATAGTTCTGATCTTTTCTTCGATGGAAATATCCAGGCTGTATAACTGGTCGAAGTTGTTTGGTTCTTCGCAAAGTCTCACCACTTCTTCAGCCAGAGCGATACCGCCTTCGCTGCCCTTGCCCCATACTTCACTGAGGGCCACGTTTACGCCCAGCTCCTTGCACTTGGCTTCTACGAGAGCCAGTTCAGCTTCTGTATCCGTAGGGAATCTGTTGATGGCAACCACTGCAGGAAGTCCGTACACTTTAGTTACGTTTTCAACGTGCTGCAGCAGGTTAGGGAGTCCCTTTTCGAGAGCTTCCAAGTTTTCTGCCCCAAGATCAGCCTTGGCAACGCCTCCGTGGTGCTTGAGGGCTCTTACTGTGGCAACGATAACTACTGCTGATGGTTTGATCCCTGCCATACGGCACTTGATGTCCAGGAACTTTTCTGCTCCAAGGTCAGCACCGAAGCCTGCTTCAGTAACTACGTAATCAGCCATCTTCATGGCCATCTTGGTAGCCATCACTGAGTTACATCCGTGGGCGATATTTGCAAAAGGTCCGCCGTGGATGAACGCCGGAGTCTTTTCCAGAGTCTGTACCAGGTTTGGCTTGAGGGCATCCTTCAGCAGGGCTGCCATCGCACCTTCTGCCTTCAGCTGTCCAGCAGTTACAGGCTCGTCAGCGTAGCTGTATCCAACGATTATATTTGAAATTCTTTCTTTCAGGTCGTCGATGTCCTTTGACAGGCAAAGGATCGCCATTACTTCACTGGCAACTGTGATATCGAAACCGTCTTCTCTAGGAGTTCCGTTTGGCTTACCGCCCAGACCGTCAACTACGAATCTCAGCTGTCTGTCGTTCATGTCCACGCATCTCTTCCATGTGATCTTTCTAGGGTCGATGCCAAGAACGTTACCTTGCTGGATGTGGTTGTCAAGCAGTGCGGCCAGCAGATTGTTAGCAGCTCCGATGGCGTGCATGTCTCCTGTGAAATGGAGGTTGATGTCTTCCATAGGAACTACCTGTGCATAACCGCCGCCTGCAGCTCCGCCCTTTACACCGAAAACAGGTCCCAGGGATGGTTCCCTCAGCGCTACCATTACTTTCTTATCTATTTTCTTCATTGCGTCAGCCAGACCAACTGTTGTAGTAGTCTTGCCTTCACCTGCAGGTGTTGGTGATATGGCTGTTACAAGGATCACCTTGGCGTCAGGTGTGTCCTTCTTTTCCTGCAGCAGATTGTAGTCGATCTTAGCTTTATAGTTACCATAAAGTTCAATGTATTTAGGGTCTATACCGGCTGAAACGGCTATTTCCTGAATGTTTGTCATTTCCGTTTCCTGTGCGATCTGAATATCACTCTTGAATTCCATGTTTACTCTCCTTTTCGTAAAAATACTTTCACCCTACATTACCTTGTTTTTACCACTGTGTCAATCAGTCCCGTTTCAAAGTGCAATTTTAGTGCAAATCTTTTATGACATCATATTATCATGCTAAAGCACAATATTCTTGAGGAACGTCCTTCTGTGGATCGGACACATGCCCCGGGCGTGGAGACCTTCATAGTGGGCCTTGGTGCCGTATCCTTTGTTCTTCGCAAAGGCGTAGCCGGGATATTCCTTGTCGTATTCTACCATCATGCGGTCTCTTGTGACTTTGGCGATGATGGACGCTGCTGCGATGGCCAGTATGTTGGCATCGCCTTTGATGATGGATTCCTGCGGAGTATCGATGTCTTCGATTTTCATGGCATCGAAGAGGATGTAGTCGATGGCCGCGGTGCCTGCCGTGCCTTCAGCCTCGATATCTGCCGGTTTTCCTTCAGCCTGCTTCTTACGAAGGTCAGCATTTGCCGCTTCCACGGCCCTTACCATGGCCAGCTTCGTTGCCTGCAGGATATTGATCTCATCGATGACCTTTTCGGATGCCATACCTATGCCGACAGCCACTGCCCTTTCCATGATGATGTCGAAGAGTTCTTCTCTCTTTTTCTCTGATAGTTTTTTGGAATCGTCTATCCCAAGTACATCGAAGTCTTCAGGAAGTACCACCGCTGCAGTGACCACCGGTCCTGCCAGCGGGCCTCTGCCCACTTCGTCTACTCCTGCTATATATTTATAACCTTCAGCCCTCAGCTGATCTTCTCTGACCCTCATACGAGCCAGTTTCTCACGCTGAAGCTGCAGTCTTTCTTCCTTAGTCATTTCAATACCTCCGGCGGCTGCCTATTCCGCCCTCTCGGGTTCCTCCAAAGTGATCCTGCCGATCTTGCCTCCTCTGAATTCATCGAGGACCAGTTTGCCGATGCGCTCGTAATCTATCCTCTTGCCCGGCAGGATGCAGCCACGCTTCATGGCCATGTTTTCCATGTTCTCAAGGGGTGTTTCTGCGATCCCTTCCAGCTTATATCTTTCCATCAGAAGGTCCGGATAGTTTTCCGCCAGTACGCCGATCAGTTCCATCCCCAGGGTAGGCACATCAAGTATCTCATCCTTGATGGATCCGCAAAAGGCCAGGTCCAGTCCAGCCTTAGGGTCTTCGAATTTAGGCCATAAGATCCCCGGAGTATCTAAAAGCTGCATGTTGTTGGCCAGCTTCAGCCACTGCTTGCCCTTGGTAACGCCCGGTCTGTCCCCTGTCTGCGCACTCTTTTTGCCTGTCATCCTGTTGATGAGAGAGGACTTGCCCACGTTTGGCACTCCCACGATCATCAGTCTGAAAGCCTTCTGCATCACTCGATCCTTGTTCTTGTCCGCCGCCATCTTTTCCAGGATCTTGAACAGATCTTTGACGCCTGCTCCGCTCATGCAGTTCATGGAAAGGACTCTGTTCCCTTCAGCTTTGAACTTTTCTTCCCATGCCTTGCTGATCTTTTCATCTGCCAGGTCGCTCTTGTTTAAGACGATGATCCTTGGTTTTGATTTCACCAGCTCATCGATGATGGGATTTCTGCTTGATACGGGGATGCGGGCATCTATGACTTCGATGACTGCGTCCACCATTTTTAAGTTCTCCTGTATCAGCTCCCTGGTCTTTTTCATATGACCGGGATACCAGTTTATGTTCTGCATAGTGCGCTCCTTAAAATTCAAAAGGAGCCAATAAGGCTCCTCCTTTAAACTATTTAACGTCTCTTGACTTGATCTTAGCTGACTTACCTGTTCTCTGACGCATGTAGTGAAGTCTTGCTCTTCTAACCTTACCACGTCTTACAACTTCGATCTTTTCTACCAGCGGTGAGTGCAGTGGGAAAGTTTTTTCCACGCCAACGCCTGAAGCGATTCTTCTAACTGTGAAAGTTTCGCCGATTCCGCCATTCTGTCTCTTTAAAACAAAGCCTTCGAATATCTGGATTCTTTCTCTGTTTCCTTCTTTGATTTTAACGTGTACCTTAACAGTGTCACCAACGTTAAATGCAGGGATATCAGTCTTGATATATTCCTGTACTACTGAATCTAATACGTTCATTGATATTTCCTCCTTCCCTCCAAGACGTTCGTGCAAACACAGCTCCAGTGCCGTCTACAGAGGACCGCCCGTAAAATCTTGTGCGTTCTTCGCACATGCCTAGTAATTATATATCAAAGAATATTAGTTTGCAAGCAATTTTTTATTGATTTTCCGGTATTTTTCAATGTTTTAAGCTCTCGGATGAGTTTTGTCGTAAACATCCTTGATCCTGTTCTTGGTCACCGACAGATATGCCTGGGTAGCAGTGATATCTTCATGCCCCATCAGCTCCTGCAAAGATTTCAGATCCGCTCCGTTCTGCAGCATATGCACTGCAAAGGAGTTTCGCATGATGTTAGGGGTGAGCCTTTTCTCTATGCCGGCCTTTTCGCCGTATTCCTTTAGGACTTTCCAAAGACCCTGTCTTGTGATCCTGCCGCCAAAATAATTGACAAACAAAGCCTTTTCTTCCGTGTTATCTCTTACCAGCATCTTTCTGGCTTCATATATGTACACTTCCAAAGCTGCACGTGCCGGTCTTCCCAAAGGTACGATACGCGCCTTGCTCTGCTCTCCCGCGCAGGTGATGAATCCCATCCTCATGTTGATATCTTCAAGGTCTGCTTCTATCAGCTCGCTTACTCTGATACCTGTGGCATAAAGGACTTCCAGGATCGCTCTGTCTCTGATTCCCCTTACGCTGCCGTCGGGAACCGAAAGGAGCCTGTCCACTTCTTCAAGGGTGAGATATTCCAGCTCTTTTCTTTCGATCTTGGGCGATTTGATATCTGCAGTAGGATTGCTCTGCATCAGTCCTGAGTTTATCAAATAGTTGAAGAAAGCTCTTATGGACGCCAGCTTCCTGTTTACAGTCGCAGCAGATTTGCCGGATATTTTCAAATTGTGGAGGAATGCAACTATCTCGGTGCTTGAAGTTTCGAGAATATCGGCCATTCCCCTTGAGCCCTCGAATGAAATGAACTCCCGGACATCTCTCTTATATGCCTCCAGGGTGTTCTTTGACATCCTGCGCTCTTTTTGTAAATACTCCATAAAGCCTTTTATGTACATCACTATCTACCTTTCTCCAACGCTACATTTAGTTAGCAAAATCAATTATAACATCTGTCATAATCCCTGTCCACCCGGCATAATCTTTATTGAACCCAAGGAGGATGTACATATGAAAAAAATTGCCGTAATATCTATATTCGTTTTTCTTACCGGGCTTTTCGCCGGGCTTTTTTTCAGTACCGGTCTTTCCGAGGAAAACACTGATTATCTTTCGGACCTTATGACAACAGCTGCCGCAAATACTTCAGCCGGTTTTTTCAGGTGCCTGCTTTCTTCGCTGGTATCCAATCTCTCCCTTGCGGCATTGATGGCAGCCTCCATCGCATCGGGGCTCCTGTGTTTTTTGCCATTCCTTCTCCTGTGGTACAAAAGCTTCGCCGCCGGATTCTGCAGCGGTCTCATTTATCTCAGCGGCGCAGATGATGCCTTTCTCATATCGCTGGTCAAGATACTTCCTCCCAACCTATTCTTACTCCCTGCCTTCATAGCCCTTGCCGCCGCCACTGCCATATATTCCAAAGGGCATTTTCTCAAAACAAAAAGACCTTCTCGCGAAAAGAAGGTCCTTCAAACTGTCATATTCATTTCATTGGGTGCCATCACCGCAGGCTGCATCGTGGAAGCCGTCTGTCATATGATAAGCATTTGAGGCCCGGGCTGAAATATCAGCTCTGCCTTTATAACCCCAGCTGCTCCTTTGCCATCAGCAGTGCTGCTACTGTTTTGGCATCTATCAGTTTGCCGGAAGATGCCATATCGTATACTTCTTTGAAAGGTATTTCGATCACATTGAGGGCTTCATCTTCATCCAGCTGCTGCTGACCTGCAGTGAGGCCTGTCATGGCGAAGACGCTGATCATCTCCTCTGAATAAGCCGCGCTGGTATTTATTCTGCCCAGCGGGATAATGTTCTCTGCAGTATAGCCGGTCTCTTCTTTGAGTTCCCTTGCGGCAACTGCTGCCGGGTCTGTTTCGCCTGTATCTATCTTGCCTGCCGGTATCTCCAGAACAGCTCTGCCGCATGCGTATCTGAACTGTTCGACCATTACGATATTGCCTTCATCGGTTATAGGCACCATGGCAACTGCGCCGTTGTGCTCGATGATTTCTCTGTATGCCTCTCCCTTAACTGCTGTGACTTTATCGCGTCTCACGTTGAGGATAGCACCTTCGTATATCCTTTCACTGCTGATTCTCTTCTCTTCAAAAATCATCGTTTTTCCTCCGCCATTTCTATGGATCTGTCCACCGCTGCCTGAAAGCCCTCCTTCACCTTATCCATGAATCCGTTTTCAAAAAGCTTGTTCACAGCTTCGATGGTGGTCCCGTTGGGAGAGCAGACATTTATCCTCAGCTGTTCAAGGCTTTCGGGACTTTCGAGGACCATCTTTGCTGCTCCCAGAACTGCCTGAGCTGCAAAAACGCGCGCCTTTTCACCGTCCATCCCATTGTCTGCCGCTGCCTGAGCAAGGGCTTCGATATACATATATGTGTATGCAGGGCTGCTTCCGCTGACTCCTATGACGCAGTCGATGAGGCTCTCGTCCACTTCTTCCGCCATGCCTATCGATCCGAAGATCTCCATGGCAGCATCAAAAACATCCGGTTCTGTATTGCTGTTTCTGCAGACTGCGATCATGGCTTGGCCCACCTTTGCAGGGGTGTTCGGCATTATCCTGATCACCTTGGCGTCGCTTCCAAGGTACTTTTCCACCACTGCCATATCTACTCCCGCAGCCATGGAAACCACAGTCTTGGATGTATCGTAACTGCCGGCGATCTCTTCCATCACTCCTTCTATCACCTGAGGCTTAACCCCCAGGATCACCATATCGGCAGCCTTGCAAAGTTCACTTCCACTTTCGCAAAGCTCGAGGCCCGGTATAGCTTCCTTTGTCATTTTGCAAAGGTCTTCGTTCATGTCAAAGGCCAGCAGCTGATCGCCTGCTGCCTTTTCTGTTGCTGCGTATCCCGAAAGGATGGCGCCGCCCATATTTCCTATTCCTATGAATCCGATCTTCATTTTATCTCCTCTTACTTGCAGATCATTCCCAGAAACAGCGTTCCCTGTCCTGTGCCTTCAAGACCTGCTCTGATTGTGTTTTCCTTGGAGCCGTTCAATAGCAGCATAGGTATGCCGAACTTGTTGACTTTGGATGCTGCTTCTATCTTGGTGGCGATACCGCCCGTTCCGAAGGAACTCTTTTCTCCTATGGCGATCTCAGCTTCCAGCTTGTCTGCGTTTTCCACCAGCTGAATGAGCTTTGCATCTTTATGTGTCTTAGGATCTTTGTTAAATACGCCGTCTATATCGCTGAGGACGATGAGAAGGTCTGCATTCCACAAAGTTGCAGTGAGGGCTGCCAGGGTATCGTTGTCTCCGATCTTGATTTCATCTACGCTGACGCTGTCGTTTTCATTTATTACAGGCACCACCCCTTCATCGATGAGGGTAAACATGGCATTCCTGATGTTGAGAGTCCTGTGATGATCGTTGAAGTCATCCCTTGTCAGGAGCATCTGAGCCACATGGATATCGTAATCTGCAAAGTACTCCTTGTATGCCATCATCAGTTCCACCTGGCCTATGGCGCAGAGGGCCTGCTTATAGTTGATGTCACCGCGTCTGCTCCACTTGTTTATGGCGCCCACGCCGCAGATGCCTGCTCCCGATGATACGAGGATAACCTGCTTTCCCATGCCCATGAGGTCATTTACCTGTTCGACGATGTTGTGCATTACTCTTTTGTTTACTGCACCGTTTTCATCGGAAAGCACGTTGCTCCCTATTTTGATAACTATTTTTCTGCTGTTCTTTATGGTTTCTCTCATCTGTTCCATTGTGATGCCTCCTGTGCTTTGAAAATTATAACCCATCACGAGGCAGAAATCAAATAACATGATGCCTACGGATAATAAAAATGGGAGGGCTTACGCCCTCCCGCTATCTTGGCTCGACTATGAGCTTTATGGCTGTTCTTTCTTCACCTTCGATCTCAATATCCGTAAATGCCGGAACCGACACCAGGTCTATTCCTCCCGGGGCCACAAACCCTCTTGCGATTGCTATGGCTTTTACCGCCTGATTCAATGCACCTGCTCCTATCGCCTGTATCTCTGCTCCTCCCTTTTCACGTAAAACTCCGGCCAGTGCGCCTGCTACTGAATTTGGATTAGATTTGGCTGATACTTTTAAAACTTCCATTTTGATTCCTCCATTATTATAACAGTATTATATTGTTGCTCGGGGTAACCCCTTCACAGACAATTATATATTCGAAAAATTGGGTTTTATATGACTTTTACTCGACAAAAAACTACATAAAACTACACGTAGAATATAATTCTAGAAAAATACGACTTTTAATTACTTTTTCCTACAAACAGCTTGCTTTTTCAAATATTTTCACTTATAATCAAGCTGTGGTTATCCCCCTGATAACCTCATTAATCTCTAATCCCAATACCCCTTTTAACAAAAGAGACCTTTTAGGTCTCTTTTGTTTTATGCTATAATTATCCCATGAAGCAAATTATCAAAAAATACGATGAAAAAATATATACAAGCAGTGCCCTCGACTTTTATTTCGGCGGAATGAAAATCGGAGTTTTGGATATCGAAACGACCGGACTGAATCCATCTCGAAACAAATTTATCCTGGGAGGTCTTTTTGACCTTCAGAAAAAAGAGATACACCAGGTCTTTGCAGAGACCAGAGGTGAGGAAGAAGCCGCGCTGACTGCTTTCCTTGAAACATTATCGGGACTTGATATGGTCATCACTTATAACGGCAGACACTTCGATATCCCTTTCATCGAAAGGCGAATGAAAAACTTCGGTATCAAGGGACAACTCCCTTATAATCTGGATCTTTATCTTGTGATCAACGGTCATTCTCCAATAAAGAAATTCGTACCGAATCTTAAGCAAAAAACCGTGGAAAACTATATGGGGCTCTGGCAAAGCCGTACGGATGAGATTTCCGGAGGAGAAAGTGTTGAGCTCTATAACATGTTCGAGAGGACGCGTGATCCTGTACTGGGAGAAAAGATATTGCTCCACAACAGCGACGACGTGCTGCAGCTGACACGCCTGATGAAGGTCATCGGCAAATGCGATCTCCACAGAGCCATGTACCATCTGGGATTCCCTGCGGGCAAATCTGCTGATGGAGGGGATGATCGCGGAATTGTTCAGGTGAAAAAGATCAGGATGGAGAAGGATCATCTGATGGTGTCGGGAATGCAGGGCAGCGGCGGCATTGACTACATGGGGTTTTCTTTTGGTGACTGGCCGGCAGAGACTCGTTTTGACAGAAAAACCGGCGAGTTCTTCATGAAGCTTCCGGTGATGAGAGATTCCGGGCTTTGCGTGGTGGATCTGGATGCCGCAGGGCTGGACAGGGGACCTTTTGAGAAATATCCTTCCTGCAGCAGCGGATTTCTGGTGCTGGAAGACCATAACGACAGAAACTTCATGGAAACGAACCACTTCGTAAAAGAGTTCATATCTCTGTTTATGGAGAATATATAAATCGATATTTCAACGTACCGTAAGAAAGGAACTGTGAAATGGATTTTATCGACAGTATAAAAAAATCAAAAGAGGACAGTTATATTCTGGCATCACTGCCGGAGGACGTTAGAAACAACGCACTTGATGGGGTGGCAGCTGCGCTGGAGAATAACAAAGATGCTATCTTCGCGGCAAATAAGATGGATATGGAGGCGGCGGCCGAAGCCGGTCTGCCGGCGCCGATAGTAAATCGACTCAAGTTCGATGCACAGAAATTGAGCGGCTGTATTGCCGGTATCAGAGATCTTGTGGATCTGGAGGACCCCCTTTTCAAGGAGCTCCTCAGAAGAGAGCTGGACGACGGTCTTGTGCTCACTAAAACAACATGTCCCATCGGAGTGATAGGCGTGATCTTTGAGTCACGTCCCGATGCACTGGTGCAGATAGCTGCCCTTTGCATGAAAAGCGGAAACTGTGCAGTCCTCAAGGGCGGCAGCGAAGCTAAAAACACCAACAGAGTTTTATTCGATACCATTTATGGTGCGGCTGTCGATGCGGGGCTTCCGGAAGGGTTCGCAGTTTTAATAGAAGATCGTGCCGAAATAGGCGAACTGCTCAAGTGTCACGACTGGGTGGATCTGCTGATACCGCGCGGTTCCAATGAGTTCGTTCAGTACATCATGGATAATTCCAAGATTCCAGTTATGGGTCATGCGGATGGGATCTGTCATGTTTACGTGGACGGAGCTGCAAATATAGAAAAGGCTGTTCCTATCATTATCGATTCCAAGACCCAGTATGTGGCGGCGTGCAATACTGCTGAAACCCTGCTGGTGCACAAGGATATCGCGGAGCTTCTGATACCGCTTCTGGCTGATGCATCGGGCGATAAAATTAAATATCGATGCGATGCCAGATCCATGGGACTGATTCCATGCGAAGAAGCTGATGAAGAAGACTTCAGAACTGAGTATCTGGATTATATCCTTTCCATTAAAGTGGTGGATGATATCGATGAAGCTATTGAACATATCAACAAATACGGTTCCCATCATACGGACTGTATCATAACGGAAGACAAAGATTCCGCTGAGAAATTCATGGCACTGGTGGATTCTGCAGGTGTATACCTGAACTGTTCAACTCGTTTCGCCGATGGGTTCCGCTATGGATTCGGTGCTGAAGTTGGTATCAGTACCGGTAAGATCCATGCCCGCGGTCCTGTGGGTCTCGATGGGCTGGTAACTTACAAGTATAAACTGGTTGGTGAAGGCCATGTGGTTGCAGATTATGCCAGCGGTATATCGACATTCAAATTCAGGGATCTGTAGAATAACGGGAGACTGACGATATTTTGGGGACGTACAAAAAGTGCGTCCTTTTTTGTTGACTCTTATTGGAAATAATTGTAAAATATAGCAAATAAGGGTATTGAGAGGTGGATGTGATGTATATTTCAAAAATTGATTTGATCACTGCCCTTGAAGGTGTCAGGAAAAGAAAGGCTATGATCATTGATTACTTAGAAGCTGTTGGTGACTCTAGGATAGTCTGTCGGGCAAAAGATTCTCGAGTTTACTATTCCGAAGTAAAAAACAACAAAGAAGCTGGTATATCTAAAAACAAAAAACGAATCTATGAACTCATGCTGAAGGAATTCTACCGGGAACAGTTAAAAATACTGATAGCTAACGAACGAGCACTGGAATATTGCTTGAAGCATTATCAAGATCATCATACGGATGCTATCTTAGATAAGCTATCTGTACGTTTCACAGATGCTGCTGTTAAAGATATATTATGCTCATCAGTAAGCGACTGGAGCAAGCAGCCGTATGAAAAAAATCCGTTCTATAAGGAGAATTATGAATTCGTTACGACGAACGGGGTTTTGGTACGGTCTAAATCAGAGCGAGAAATAGCCAATGCCCTGGAGGCTGCCGGTCTGCAGTATCAAAGCGATGTTCTGATCGAATGCGATGATGAACATTACTATGCTGACTTTCTTATTATGAGACCTGACAGAACAAAAGCTATTTGGGAACATTTCGGTCGTGAACATGATAAAGTATATATGGCCAAGAACCAGCAGCGGATCAAGGACTATATCTCCATTGGTTACAGACCGTGGGACAACTTGATCTGGACCCTGGACTCAGATCTTAAAAGCAACAAGACTATACGGAATATCATTCAGCGATTTCTTCTATGTGATGTGAATAAGGGTTTCTCGCGAAAATAGTTTTTCCTTATAATTATGGGATTATTGAGGCTTTTTTGCCGGATGCTCTGGGGTTTCATCGTTGTTTTCTCGGGATATGAAAATAGCAACAAAAAAATGGGAGGAAATCACGTTTTTCTCCCATTTTTATGTACGTTTTTTCTAATTACGAGAATTCTCTTGCGTTGTGTGTCTAAAACGCCCCTTAAACGCTTAAAAACTCCCATAATATTACCTATCATATGAATTTCAGAGAATCTCGATAAAAGAATAAGCACTCTCCAGAGACCCCCCCTGTCCAATCTCCCGCTACTTCTCGAGATATCCTCTCAAGGCTTCCACGGCGTTGTCGATGTGGACACCAAGAGGCTGCTCTTCGACGCTGACTACGTGGATGTGGCAGCGATTGATGGGAAGGAGTATCTTATAAGTGTGGCTGCCGCCGATGGCCGTTGCCATGGCAGGTGTCAGTTCACCCATCATCGCGTTGGCGTTGAGTATGCCGATAACGCCCATTACGATATCAACATGCTGCATGTTGTGGATGATGGCATTCTCACCTGTAGCCCCTTCATCGGCGCCGGCTTTGAGCATCTGTCCTGTTGCCACTGCATTGGTTCCCAATGCTATCACTTCCAGATCAGGAAATGCTTTTTTTACTTTTTCTACAATGGCCTTTCCGATGCCGCCGCCCTGTCCGTCTACTACTGCTACTGTTTTCATATTTTGCTCCTTCAATGGGCTCTGGGCCCTTACTGTTTTACCATCCTCTGTTGTAATCGGTATAACAGTCGAGGCATACTGTCTTACCGTCCATAAGTCTCATCTTGTTTTCCGGTGCCGCTTCTCCACACACATGGCATTTTAGCGATTTAAGTGATTTCGCCTTTACCGGCACAGGAATTCGAGGCTCTCCCACATGAAAAACTTCTTCCAAAGGTGCACTTAGCACGAAGTCTATATATTCCTGCCCATGCAAACCTTCTTTCTTGTCTTTCGCCATAAGCCTGAAAGCATCGCCTGTCCTGCGGTCGAAAAAGTTGAAAGCAAATTTACCCGTACCGTGATATATGAGGTTGCCTTTGCCCAGTGTACATCCCAGCACATACTGGATGCCATCTACACCACAGGCATCGTTTTCCGTCACGCATACCACTTCTTCATCGCCTGAACGCTCGATATCAAATCTCTTCTGAGCCTCCATGGCTGCCCTCACTCCCAGGGCAAGTCCGCCGCATGTATGGCCGTGGAATGCCACGGCTTGCTGCCAAAGCTTATTGTCCATAATCTCTCCAATCAATTCTGGGAAAGCCATATGGTTTTCTCCGGTTCTTTCTTGATTTTTCTACAGATCCAGCTTGTAATCTCCGTCTTTTATCTTTCCTGTCTTCCTCATGAACTTATCTATGATAAGAGTAAGGATCGCAGGCAGTACGATATGCAGAAGAACTACCTTCCAAAGCACATCAAATGTGAAGCCCATATCTGTGAATGTGCCGATCTGCCCAACCAGTCCGCAAGTACCCATTCCGGCACCCACCGGGATATTGGTCATCTTGAACACGCATGTGGAGATCGGTCCTATGATGGCTCCTGACAGTGTTGCCGGCACCAGGATCCAAGGGTTCTTGATTATATTGGCAACCTGCAGCATGGATGTTCCGATGCCCTGGGCCACAAGTCCGCCAACTCCGTTTTCCTTGTAGCTGGCAACTGCAAAGCCTACCATCTGTGCACAGCATCCCACAGTTGCTGCCCCTGCCGCAAGTCCCGAAAGTTCCAGCATTATACAGATAGCTGCACTGGAAATAGGTGCTGTCAACGCCAGACCTACCAGCACTGAAATAACTATACCAAAGAGGAACGGCTGCCACTCGGTGGCTGTCATTATCAGCTCACCCAGCTTCATCATGAGCCATCCTATTGCAGGCCCTACCAGTTTGGCTGCGATACCGCCAACGATAAGTGTCACCGCAGGAGTCACGATAATGTCCACTTTAGTTTCCTTGGAAACTGCCTTGCCGAATTCAGCTGCAAGTATCACTGCTATGAAAGCACCTGCCGGGCCTCCATTGTACGCGATACCAAAACCTGTCATACTGGCTCCCATCATACCCACTGCTGCAGATGTGAACAGTACAAGCGGCGGCGACTTGAGTCCCCAGGCCACAGCCACTCCTATGGCTGCACCCATGCATGCCTTAGCCTGAGCACCTATCTCCACCAGAAATGCAGATATGGCATTGTCACCAAACAGATTGGCCGTCTGCACACCTAATGTATCAAAGATCACACCTATCAGAAGCGATGCAAACAAGCCCAGTGCCATAGCCGACATGGCATCCTGCAGATAACGCTTCGCTGAAATCTCTATATCTTTTCTCTTAAGAAAACTTTCACGAGGTGCGTTTGCTGCGGTTTTTTCTTCCTTCATGTTACTTCACCTTCTTACATATCCTTTATAATCGTCATAAGGTCTGAGAATATTCCGTATCCGGCCTGCACGATGCCGGGAGCTTCTTCTATGATCGTCATTTCACCCATGAGATCTGTAGTTATGGAAATCGCTGTCGATGTACCTTTGACATCGGCGAAAACATCATATTCATCTATTTCTTCAGGCGCCACCTTAGCTTTTACTACGCCATCTTCTTCATAAGCACGGCACATTAGCTTTATAACGTTTCCCCTTGAAGCAGCTTCATCGATATCTTTCTTGGTTATATTTTCAATGCCTGTGAATTCAACATCCTTAGGCGTAAAGTCTGCACCCATCATGGCATTGGCTATGATGGCCATCTTCACCGCCGCTTCTTTTCCTTCAACGTCGTTACTAGGATTTGCCTCTAAAACTCCGCGTTTCTTCAGCTCGGCAATGACGTCCTTAAACTCTTTACCATCCTCAAGGCCTTTTAATATATAGTTGGTCGTACTGTTGAGGATACCTTTTACTTCTTTTACTCTGCAAAGGGGCAGGTTTTCTCTTACTATCTTGAACACCGGCGTGCCGTCCATCAGTATGGCTTCAAACAGGAACTTGCAGTCGTTCTTCTCAGCCAGATCCTTAAGTTCTTTGTAATGCCATGCGATAGGGCCCTTGTTGGCACAGATGACATGTCTGCCTCTTTTCAGAGCTGTCATCACATGGTCTGTCGCCATGTGTGAATTGGTGAATTCCAACGGTGTCATTTCTATCAAAACATCATAATCCACAGTTTCCGCCACATCCAGTGCATTTCTCTGAAGCATGGTTTCCTGACTCTTGGGGAATACTCCTGTTTCTTGGATATTAGTGAGTACTCTGTCCAGATCGATACCCCAGGCATCGACCAGATTTCCCCTGGTCTTTGTGGTGATGGCAACAACATTTACCGAAGTGCCGTAAATTTTTTCGATTTCCTGTTTTTTATCCAGAAGTATCCTTGAAAAAGCCTGACCAAGACTTCCGAATCCCAGTAAAGCCACATTGAGTTTTTTCATACTTGTCACTCCCTCTGTAATATGGTCTGCGCGCCAAAGCAAGCAGGCAGCTCATAAAAAAAATATAGGTGCGGATAAACCGCACCTATATTATAGTTATTTTTAATCTTACATGCAAGCTTTGAGAGCGTTTTCGAAGATTTCCAGACCGGCGTCCAGCTGAGCGTCAGTTACGCACAGAGGGCACAGGAATCTGATAACGTTTCCGTATGTACCTGCAGCTTCCAGCATCAGACCATTGTTCATAGCTTCCTGAACGATAGCGTTTACGATAGCAGCGTTAGGAGTCTTTGATTCCTTATCAGTAACGAATTCGATACCCATCATAGCACCTGTACCTCTAACGTTACCAACTACTTCGTACTTGTCAACCCATTCATTGAATCTGTTGCCAACCTTTTCTGCGATGTGGAGAGCCTTAGCAGGATAGTCATCTCTTTCCATGATTTCGATAACCTTCAGAGCAGCTGCAGCTGACATAGCGTTAGCACCGAAAGTACCGCCGATTGTTCCAGGGTGAACCTTATCCATGATTTCTGCTCTTGCAGTTACTGCTGAGATAGGCATACCGGCAGCGATTGACTTAGCTGTAGTCATGATGTCAGGAGCGCAGCCGGCTTCTGCGAAGTACTGTGAAGCGAACATTCTTCCTGATCTTCCCCAACCAGTCTGAACTTCGTCACATACCATCAGGATACCGTGGTCGTCACAGATCTTTCTAACAGCCTTAACCCATTCGATAGGTGCAGGAATGAATCCGCCTTCGCCCTGTACCGGTTCGAATACGATAGCAGCACATGAATCATATGGAGTAGCTTCTACGAATACCTGTTCCAGTTTTTCAACATAGTACTTGATAGCTTCTTCTTCGTTCATTCCGCCCGGTGCTCTGTACAGGTTAGGGAATTCAGCTCTGTAGATACCATCAGGGAATGGACCCATGCCTACTGCGTAAGCTTTCTTAGCTGTCATAGTCATTGTCAGAGCAGTTCTTCCGTGGAATGCGCCTGTGAATACGATGATGTTAGGTCTGCCGGTGTAGCTTCTGGCGATCTTTACAGCGTTTTCGTCAGCTTCTGAACCTGAGCAAACGAACATTGACTTTTTCTTGTCGCCCTTAACAGGAACGATTCTGTTCATTTCTTCAGCCAGCTTAACGTAACCTTCGTGAGTAGTGATGTTGAACATTGAGTGGAAGAACTTGTCTGCCTGCTCCTTAACAGCTTCTACTACTTCCGGATTAGTGTATCCCATGTTCAGTACGCCAACGCCGCCGATCCAGTCGAGGAAGATGTTTCCGTCAACGTCTTCGAACATAGCGCCTTCGCCTCTTGCGATGCACGCTTTGTAAGCACATCCGATAGCGCCCGGTACAGCTTCAGCTCTTCTTTCCAGTAATGCCTTAGCGTTAGGTCCTGGTAATGGTGTTACGATCTTAGGTAATGCTTCTCTTAACATAATAAACCTCCATAAAATATATTTTATGTTTTAAAAACTAATTTATATCCAGCTCTGAAAGCTTTCTATACAGTGTTGCTCTGGAAAGACCCAGCTCTTTGGCCACGGTCTCTTTGACCCCGCCTGCCTGTTTGAGCTTCTTGGTGATGATTTCTTTCTCGTAAAGTCTCACCTGCTCAGCCAGCGGCTTGTCCAGATTCTTGAATTTAACTATTTCTTCCTCTTTCTTGAGGATCCTTGCCGGAACTTCGTCCATGCCGATGAACTTGCCGAATGCCATGTTGGTGCCGTACTCTACGGCGTTTTCCAATTCTCTGACATTCCCTGCCCAGTCATGGTTAATGTAAAGTTCCTCCACCTCCGGTGTGAACCCCTCTATTTTGCGGTTCATGTAGGTGTTGTATTTTCTGAGGAAGTGATACATCAGCGTCTTGATATCTTCCCGTCTCTCCCTTAAAGGAGGGATCGAAAGGGGAATAACGCTGAGCCTGTAGTAAAGGTCTTCTCTGAAAGTACCTTCATCTATCATCTTTTCAAGATCTTTATTGGTGGCTGCGATAACTCGTACATCCACAAGGATGCTCTTGTTGCCTCCGACCCTTTCAAATCTCATGTTCTGGAGCACATGGAGAAGTTTCACCTGCAGATGCAGAGGCATATCTCCTATTTCATCAAGGAATATGGTTCCTCCGTCTGCCAGTTCGAACTTTCCTTCTTTCCCTTTTTCGTTGGCCCCTGTGAAAGCGCCTTTTTCGTATCCAAAGAGTTCACTTTCCATCAGGTTCTCAGGGATGGCTCCGCAGTTGACGGTTATGAACGGTGCGTCGCCTCTGGCGCTGGCATAATGTATAGCCTTGGCGAACATCTCCTTCCCCGTGCCGCTTTCTCCGGTAATAAGCACCGTAGAATTGCTTCTGGCTGTGATCATCGCCTGTTTCTTGGCCTTCATTATTTCCTTACCGGAACCGATTATATCATCAACTGTGTTTTTGATGTTTCGCGTACTGAAATTATATACCAGCTTCTGAGCTTCTTCAATGTCTCTGAAAGAAACTACCACACCGTCGATGTCATCACCCGATGAATAAGGTTTGGCTGTCACGATGAAGTGGAGCTGTCTTCCGTCCACCTTGAAGATTTCTTCATTTTCCGTGTAGCCTGTGCCTGTATCCAGAACCTTGATGGCAGGGCTGCCGGGCATCAGCTTGCTGATATGGCTTCCTGCAAGGTCTGTCTTGGTGGTTCCGAACAATGTGGCTGCCCTGTTATTGCAGTGTTTGACATACCCTCTTTTGTCGAGGGCGAAAATTCCTTCGTGGGCAGTTTCCAATACCGTGGACATCTCGTCCCTTGAAACCTCCACGTTCTCCAGGATCTCCTGCTGATCGGCTTTGGCTGCCAAAAGATCCGCCATCTTCTCAACGAAAACGGTCATACTTCCACTCTTGTTGAGAAGGATCTTCTTCTGTTCTTCAGTGAAGGCCACAAGACCAATTATTCCTATTATCTCGCCGTTGAGAATAATAGGTGTGCATATCTCAGCCAGTTCTCCACGGAAACTCTTACCTGCTGCAAAGCTGCCGTAGCTCTTGTCGTTGACTGCATCGGCAACGTACTGGGTAACACCCGTCCTAAGCACTCTGGCATAGAGAAAATTGCCTTCCAGATCTCCGCCTTCTTCCTTCTGACCGATACGTGACTGGTAGACTCCTGTTCCTCCCACTATATTCAGTTGGTTGTCGACTATCTCGACTTCAACGCCCACAGCAATACTGATGGCTTCCGCCACCTGCTGTACGCTTTCCCTTATACCGCTTAAGACAGACATTACTGTTCCCCTATATGTCAACTGTAACTAATCAACTAAATACCTGTCTCCATTCTATCATAACGACCGTATGATTTTAAAGATTAATTCTCATTTTTAACACACTATGTTGGCTTTATTCGTTAACTTTTCAGCTGATAATCCTGTTGTTACTCGCCGACTGCCGCTCCCAGGTTTATGGCCGACTTTTCCAGTTCCAAAACGATATTATTGATCATTGCCAGCCTTTCGGGATCGACCCTGCCATCGACAGCCAAGTTGGCATTATAAAGGATATCCTCAAGCCTCCTATGGATGTCTGCCAGATTGTTCCTTGTCTTGCTGAGAGCTTCCTCATCCATGGCATCGGCCATGGCCTGCTGCATATTTACGATCTCATCTTTTTCCAGAACGAATTCGGAATTTCCGCGGACTACGATAGGTTCATATCCCAGTTCTTCCTTGACGGAAGCCGCAAAATCTTCTTTTGCATCCATTTCACCGTGGACGAGGAATATATGTTTAGGCTCTTTCTTAAAGCCGCCGAGCCAGGCCATCAGCCCATTTTTGTCTGCATGTCCGGAAAAGCCCTGCAGATTGTGGATCTGCGCCTTTACATTGATTTTTTCTCCGAAGAGAGTTACTTCCTGAGCGCCCTCAACTATCAGCCTTCCAAGGGACCCTTCCGCCTGATAGCCTACGAATACTATGCTGTTTCTTTCATCCCAAAGGTTATGCTTGAGATGGTGTCTGATCCTGCCTGCTTCGCACATACCGCTGGCAGAAATGATCACTTTCGGCTCTTTACTTGCGTTGAGCATCATGGATTCCTGGGTGCTTCTTGTGAATTTAAGATTCTTGAATTCCAGCGGATTGTCGCCTCTTGTTATGTATTCCTTGGTTTCTTCGTCAAATACCTGCGCATTCCTCTTGAATACTTCGGTGGCAGTTGTCGCCATAGGGCTGTCTATGTAAACCTTCAGGTCTTCGAAATCCTTGCGGTATTCACTGTCCGAGTCGATGACTCTGTTGAGTTCGTAGATCAGTTCCTGCGTCCTTCCCACCGCAAATGCCGGGATCACCGTAGTGCCGCCTCTTGCAGCAGTATCCCTGATTATATCCATCAATCTTTTGACATCCATGGCGTTGGCCGGATGGAGCCTGTTGCCGTATGTGGCTTCCATTATCACATAGTCGGCCTTCTTGATGATGGTCGGATTTCTCAATATCGGCCTGTCCATGACGCCCAGATCTCCGGAAAAGACTATTTTTGATACGTTGTCGCCTTCTGTTACCCAAAGTTCTGTGATGGCTGAGCCGAGGATATGGCCTGCATCGTTGAAACAGATCTTGATCTCTTCATCTATTTCCACCAGCTGGTCATAAAGAACAGGCTTCACGAATGTCAGCGCATCCATGGCGTCGTTGAATGTATACAAAGGCTCCACCATCGGTCTGCCTTTACGTTCATTTTTCTTATTGGCCCATTCTGCCTCTTTTTCATGTATATATCCGCTGTCTTTAAGCATAACTTCCAGCAAATCACCGCATGCGTCTGTACAATAAATAGGGCCCTTGAAACCTCTCTTCACCAGCAGAGGTATCCTGCCGCAGTGGTCGATATGAGGATGGCTCAATATCATGAAATCGACTTCTGCAGGGTCGAATGGAAAGTCTTCATAGTTTAGGGCCTCTTGCGCCTTGCCGCCCTGGAACTGTCCGCAGTCCAGAAGTATCTTGTGTTTTTCTGTAGTTATCAGATGGCAGGAGCCTGTAACTGTATTTGACGCTCCGCAAAATTGTATTTTCATATCCATACCTCCTCATTAATGATCCCTTTTGTCTACATTATACCCCTAAGCAGCCTATATTTCTACACAAAAAGAAGACCGCCGTTAAACGGCGATCTTCTCTGTATAAATAAGTTTAAATGTAGTTTGTTTGGCTCGATCTTAGATGTACTGCTTCTTGAACGCGATGTCAACAGGATTTCTGCCTTCCTTCCACTGGATTTCTCCAGGAGTGATGCAGCCCTGTACAGGACATACGTTGAGGCACAGATGGCAACCAACGCAGTTGTCGTTCAGTTCAGGTCTTCTCTTCTTTTCGTTCCAGTCGATAGCCTGGTGAGCAGCATCGTAGCATGATACATAGCATCTTCCGCATCCAACGCACTTCTTGTCGTCGAACTTAGGCAGCAGTCTGAAGTCTCTGTTCAGTTCTTCTGCAGGAATGATGTTAGGCAGAGCGCATCCGATGAACTGATCCAGATTGTCAAATCCTCTTTCATCCATGAAGTGGGACAGACCTGAGATCATATCTTCTACGATTCTGTATCCGTACTGCATGATAGCTGTAGTAACCTGTACTGTTCTGCAGCCTACTGCCAGGAATTCTGCAGCATCTCTCCAAGTTTCGATACCGCCGATACCGGACATTTCGTGACCATAACCGAAGTCATAACCTTTTTCCTTAACCAGCTGGTGGATTTCTGCGTCCTGCTGAACCTGAGTACAGAATCTCAGTGCGATAGGCTTAACAGCAGCTCCGGAGTAACCGGAAATCGATGACTTACCGTTTACTACAGGCATTGCAGTCATGTTTTCGAAGTCCAGGTTAGTGATTGACTTGATTGTGTTGATGGCTGATACAGCAGCAGCACCGCCCTTGATGGCAGCTCTTGCATGTTCTTCCATGTTCTTGCAGTTTGGAGTCATCTTAGCAATGAACGGAATATCTGTTACTGATGTTACAGCTCTTGCATACTTTTCAACTAATTCGTTGTTTGTACCAACGTCGGAACCCATGTCGTGTGAAGTCATCTGAGGACATGAGAAGTTACCTTCGATCAGAGGAACGCCTGCTTCGTCACACATCTTAGCCAGCTGCTTCCATTCTTCTTCTGAAGAACCCATGATAGTAGCAACTGTTACGTGTTCAGGATAATCTCTAACCAGTCTGTAGATGTATTCAAAGTTCTGTTCAGTTGGTTTGTCTGAGATCTGTTCCATGTTCTTGAATCCCAGCCAAGGGAGACCTTCCTTGTTAGTCTGGTCAAATCTTGGGGAACATTCGTCAGCTACGAAGATACCTACTGTCTTGAAGAAACAGCCAGCCCAACCTGTTTCGTAGCACTTTCTAACCATGTCATAGTTTCCGCCTACCGGTGATGATGAAAGGAAGAACGGATTCTGACATTTTACTCCTAAATAGTTTACGGATAAATCTTTCTTAATTGCCATTCTATTTCACTCCTTTCTTTTCAAGGTAAGCAATCATAGCGTCTGCAGCTTCCTTACCTGCTGCTACAGCTTCAACAACAGTCTTACCACCGTTTACGATGTCTCCTGCTGCGAAGAACTTACCGCCAGCCTTGCCCTTAGGTGCCTTGATCAGGCCCTTGTCAGCAACCTTTACAGGAGCTACTGCAGTCTGATCTTCAGCAGTCTGGCCTGTTGCGAATACGATAGTATCAGCACTCAGAACCAGCTGAGCAGCTTCATCTCTGAAGCCCTTGAATTCTACTGCTTCAACCTTGTCAGCACCCTTGATAGCTGCAGGAGCCATTCCTGTTGTGATGCCGATGCCCAGTGAAAGTGCATAGTGGAATTCAGTCATGTTTCCTGGAGCTTCTTCCAGAGTTCTTCTGTAAACGATCTTAACATCTTCAGCGCCCAGTAACTTAGCAGTTACAGCACAGTCAACAGCTACGTCTCCGCCGCCTACTACGAGAACTTTCTTTCCGGGATCGAAAGCAGCTTTCTGAGTTCTTGCTGCCTTCAGGAAATCTACTGCTGAGTATACTCCAGCCAGTTCGATTCCTTCGATCTTAGGCAGGTTAGCTCCCCACAGACCTGTTCCTACGAATACTGCATCGTATTCTTCCAGGTCAGCAGCCTTAACTTCCTTACCTAATTCAAACTTCACGCCAAGGCCCTTAACCTGTGCGATGTCGTGATCTACTACTGCCTGAGGGAGTCTTGAAGGAACGATTCCATATGTAAGAACTCCGCCGGCCTTTTCTTCTCTTTCGAAGATAGTTACTTTGTAACCGGCCTTAGCCAGTTCAGCTGCTGCTGCCAGTGAAGCAGGACCAGCACCTACGCAAGCAACCTTAGCTGCCTTTTTCTTTGCAGGAGCCTTCAGGATCTTCATCTTGAATACCTTTTCCTGTTCGATAGCATATCTCTGCAGTTTGCCGATCTGGATCGGCTTGTCGATACCGCATCTTGAACATGCTTCTTCACACAGTCTGTCATAAGGACATACTCTTGCACAAGTTCCGCCCAGGACGTTGTTTTCTCTGATTGTTTCGGCTGCACCTTTTACGTTTCTGAATCTAATTGATCTGATGAACTTAGCAGGATCAGTTCCTGCAGGGCAGCCCTGGCTGCATGGTGCATCGTGGCACAGCAGGCATCTTGCTGCTTCTTCCATAGCGGTTCTGTGAGTGAATCCGGCTACAGCTTCAGCAGTGTACTTTGCTTTTACTACTTTACTCAATTTAATTCCTCCTTATGGCATTTTCGCTCATGGTTTATGGATAAAAAGCTGCATTTCCCGCAGGCTTTTAAAGTCTATTGAAAATGCAGCTAAACCAAACTTAGATTAGAGTCTTATGGTATCTCGGTCGCCCGGATTAAAACTCAGGGGAAGCGTCGCACTTCAGAACAGCGTTCAGAGTTGCAGTTGCTACTAATGTGCAGTCTTCGTCTGATACGTGTTCAGGTTCGCAGTGTGACAGACCGTCCTTAGTTCTTGCGAACAGCATTGTTGTAGGGATCACATACTGACAGAACTGAGCGTCGTGTCCTGCACCTGACAGGATCTTCTGCCATTTAGCGCCCATTTCTTCCATTGATTCTTCAACAAATCCAACCAGTCTGCTGTCGAATGGTACAGTATCTCTTACCCACTGTTCCTTGATTTCGCACTTGCACTGCTGCCATTCCTGAGCAGCCAGTTCCTTCAGGATTTCCATGCAGTGTTTTCTTACTTCAGGATCAGGATGTCTTACGTCCAGTGACATGTAAACTTCATCAGGAATTACTGTGTGGATGCAAGGATGTGCCTGGATTTCACCGGTTGTGAATACGAATTCCGGCTGTCCCTGAGCAACAACTTCCTTGTTGTATTCGTCATATTTCTTGTGAAGTTCGCAAAGGAAATCAGCACATGCATGCAGAGCATCATGTCTCTTAGCCATTGGGAATGTACCAGCGTGAGCTGAGAATCCGTAGAATCTGATTGCATAATTGAACATACCCATTACCAGCTGTACAGCACCGATTTCGTTTCCGTTATCTTCAAGGATAGGTCCCTGTTCCAGATGAGCTTCGAACATAGCGCAGTACTTGTCTGGGCTCAGTCTGTTTTCTTTTGGTCCGGTGTAAGGTGATGCAGCCAGAGCTTCGCCGAATGTTGCGAATTCTGATTCGTCCATTGGAGTTGACTTCATCATGTTTTCATACAGGAAGTTTGGCTTCAGTTCTTCTGGCAGATAGTCGTGGCAGATGATTCCGGATACCATCATTGCTGGTGGATACAGTGAACCTTCTTCATTTGTCCAGATCATAGCTGTCAGTGGATGCTTATGAGGGATACCTTCTGCTGCTACTGTTTCCAGTACTTCCATAGCTGTCATAACGCCCAGGATACCGTCGTAGTTTCCGCCGTTCTTAACTGAGTCACAGTGTGAACCCATAACGATTCTCTTAGCGTCAGGATCTGAACCTGGAAGAGTTGCGTACATGCAAGCTACGTCGTCGCATTCTACTACAGCGCCGATAGCTTCCATTCTCTTCTTGAATTCAGCTCTAGCCATGTTAGCTTCTTTTGACAGTGAGTATCTTGTGATACCGCCGTGTCCAGCGTCACCAAACTGTGCAAAAGTTTTGATTTTGTCTGACATTCTTTCTAAACTACACTTATACATTATAATCATCCTCCTTTGTTTGATGAAATCTATAATTGCTTCTGGCTTTGTAACCAGTTACATATCAGTACATATATGATATCACGTTTTCAGAATATTTCAAGCTCTTTTTAGCAAATCACCACTCCAGCTTTAATTTTTTTGCCGGGCAAATAAATGTGCATAATCCGCAGCCCATACACTTGGAACTATCGGCTACAACGGTGTCTGCTTCACGGTTTATGGCACCGTACAAGCAAGCAACGGTGCACTTATCACAGTTTTCTGTACATGGCACGCTCTTTACTGTACTCACCGCCGGCTCGATTTTCATTTCATCGAAAGATTTGAGGTTTTCAAGGGCTTTTCCGCGAATTTCTGCAATGGAGCCAAGTTCGTGATTCCGGCACCATTCTTCTATTTCACCGATGATCCTGCCGATGGAGTCTCTGCCCTCCAGCATGACGGTAGTACCCACCTGGACTGCCGATGCACCCATCATCATGTATTCTATGGCATTCTTACCGCTGCTGATCCCGCCTATGCCGCAGATGGGGATATCAACTGTCTGCGAAATAGTTGCCACTGATGCCAGCCCGAGAGGTCTTATGTATTCGCCGGAGATGCCGCCATAGGTGGACAGCGTAGGCTGTGCTGTTTCTATATCCACTCCCAGGATCCCTCTTACGGCATTGATGGCACTGACACATGAACCGCCTGCCGCCTTTACGGCTTTGGCCACTTTGGAAATGTTCGTGGTGTTCTGGGAAAGTTTCACCATTACGGGCAATTTGACGGCTGCCACGACTTCCTTGGTCATTTCATAAACTATATTGGCGTGGGAAGCGACCACTTCAAGCCCTTCACCCATAGGGTTTGATACGGAGATCTCTATGGCATCGGCTCCGAACTTCTCCAGCTTGCTGGCCAAGTATACCAGTTCAGAAGGGGTGTGTGCAGATACACTGGCTATGACTATGCCGCCGTTGCTCTTGGCGATGGTCATCTCCCTTTCCCATCCTTCTATCTGTATGTCGCTGTAAAGTCTTATATTTTGAGCTCCGTTCTCATCACAGGCTATCCTCGGACGCACGTCAAGCATCGCATCGCTGACGATACTTTCGGTTATAACAGCTCCTGCACCTGATGCGATGGATTGCTTCAAAGCCGCCCCATCTCTGTTCCACGGACCTGCTGCGATTATTATTGGATTTTTTAACTCCAGGCCTAAAAAATTCGTCTTCAGCATTAAAACATCTCTCCAATTCTTTCTTTATGTCCACATGATTTTCTTATTCTCAGCTTTGTCTGAAGAGTGATCTGTTTTGGTTCCTGATCGCTCGATTCTTCCTCTTTTTCTTCTGCTTCGATCAGGTCAAAGAGAAGTCTTGCTCCATATACTCCCATCTTGTGGAACGGCAGCTCTACGGTAGTCAGTTTAGGCTCCACCAAATTCGACATCCTGGCGTTGCCAAAGCCTGCAACTGCAATGTCATCAGGCACTTTGAGACCGCTGTCCTTTATGGCATCCATGGCGCCGTAAGCGATCTCATCACTTGTGGTAAATATGGCCTTTGGAGGGCTTCCTGCCATCATCTTCTTGGCACCCAGATACCCACCCTCTATTGTATTTTCGACGGACTTGATATATTCGTCCAAAACTTCGATATCGTTCTTTTTGAGGATATTTTTGTAGCCTTCCAACATATCCATGGTTTCCTGATACGGGTCGCTTCCGTATAAAATGCCTATACTGCTGTGACCGTTGTCCACCAGCTGTGAAACCATGTTTTCAGCTCCCAGCCTGCAGTCCACCTTAACGGTATTGAACCCTTTGGCACATTTATCTTCGCCAATGATGACTACAGGAACATCCTGTTCTTCCACGGACTTGATGAACTTTTCCTCCAAAGAAGAAAACATCAGGATTATGCCATCAACTCGTCTGGTAAGGAGCTGTTCGATATAGTTCTTTTCGATTTCCCTGTTCTTCTCCACGTTGCACATGAAAGTTATGTATCCTTTCTGTTGGGCCACATCTTCAACGCCTTTGGCGATTTCCATGTACATGGTGTTGAGCATATGGGGGATAACCAGTCCTATGGTCTTGGTCTTATTGAAGTTGAGTCCTTGAGCAAACCAGTTGGGCTTGTACTCTTCTTCCTCCATTATCTTCAGTATTTTGTCTCTCGTTTTTGGTGCTACATTTTCAGGATGGTTGAGCACTCTGGAAACGGTCGCGACCGAAACTCCCGCCGCTTTAGCGATTTGCTTGATATTCATGATATCTACCTTTCATGCTTAGTCAGTTTAATTATCGCATTTTTTTGACAATTTATCAAGGTGAAGTTTTAGCGAAGCGGATGTTTTATGTTGCGGATGTATTATGTTAATGATGATCTGAGGTTTCTGCAGGTCCGGGCCGACAGTTTCTCTCATATCTTTATACACCGTCGTTTTTATGAGAGTTTCTACTAAGTTACGCCCCATACAATTCACATATTTTTTTCTTTCCCTCTTAGAATTAAAAAATGTATAAAAAATGGGAGCTTTTTGCAAAAAACTCCCATAGATTTACCATCCGGTCTGCTTGCTACGCACCGGCTACTTGTTTTTCTCGATCCTTATCTCCGCTGCCCTTGCATGTCCTGTAAGGCCTTCACCGTGGGCAAGGTTTGAAACCAGCGGTGCGATACCCAGCATGGCTTCCTTGGTCATCTTCTGATATGTGCATGTCTTCAGGAACGTTCCTACCCAAACACCGCCCGTATATCTGGCTGCTCCCAAAGTCGGCAGGGTGTGATTGGTTCCCGATGCATAGTCGCCAAATACTTCTGCGGTGTTTCCGCCGATGAACAGGGACCCGTAATTTCTCAGAGCATCGACAACTTCATCAATTCTATCTTCTTCCACGTTGACTTCCAGATGCTCAGGAGCATAGTTGTTGGAATACTCCACTGCTTCTTCCAGGGAATCCACCAGCAGGATCTCGCCGAAATCATTCCATGAAGTCCTGGCGATCTCTTCGGTGTCCAAAGCAGGCAGCTGCGCCTGCACCGCTGCTTCTATGGCACGTCCCAGGGCTTCATCGGTGGTAACCACAAGGCCTTTGGCTTCTCTGTCGTGTTCTGACTGGGCCAGCAGATCGGCTGCGATTATCTCAGGATCAGCCTGTCCATCTGCGATCACCAGCACTTCGCTCGGTCCGGCCACGAAGTCGATACCCACCTTGCCGTAGCACTGTCTCTTGGCTTCAGTTACGAAGCTGTTGCCCGGACCAACGATAAGATTGACAGGTTTTATCTGTTCTGTTCCGTATGAGAAAGCAGCGATGGCCTGGGCACCTCCCACTGCATATATTTCATCTATGCCCGCAACATCCATCGCCACCAAAGTCTTGGGGTGGATGTCCTTGGTTCCCTTGATAACAGGTGAGCAGGCAGTAACACGCTTAACACCGGCGACCTTGGCAGGTATGCCAAGCATCAACGCAGTTGAATAAAGCGGGTACCCGCCGCCCGGTACGTAGCAGCAGCATGAATCTACCGGGATGACCTTGTGTCCCAAAACGATCCCTTCCGACGGAGAGAAATCCTTGAGATCTCCGGCAGTTGCCCTTTGGGCCTGTGCAAAGGCGCGGATGTTTGCCGCCGCCTTCTTTATATCTTCGAGGTCTTCTGCTGACACCTTGTCATACGCTTCTTTTATTTCTTCAGCTGAAATACGCAAAGCTTCACGTTCACATCTGTCGAAGTTCTTGTTGTATTCCTTGAGGGCTTCATCGCCGTTTTTTATCACGTTGTCGATGATGCCGCTGACTGTCTGCCTCAGCTGAGTTCTGTCTTCTTCAGTTCTTGTTTTTGCTTTTTTCAGTACTTTTATCATTACGGTTCTCCTACTATATGCTCTATTCCCTTCCACTTTATTGCGCTAAATCAATAAACGAACCTGTTGATTATGATATCTCATGCAGGCAGATTCGTCAAGGGCTTTTCCCATATATCCCCACGCCTTGATATCCCTTACTTTCTCTTCAGCGACACGAACACACCAACCGCACAAATCACGGTAAACACTATAAATGATGTGCTTATGACCTTTACCAGTGTTTCCGGATCGGCCTCTGCCAGCGGCGCACTTCCCATGTACCTGGAAACCACGATGGTAACTATGACCATGCTGAGAGTATGACCTATGGAGCGCATGGTCGCCAGTATGGATGAAGCAACGCCGTAATCGGTTTTCTCAACGCACGACATGACTGCATTGGTATTGGGTGATGAGAACAATGCGAACCCAAGTCCTGTTATCATCAAGGCTGCAATGACCAGCACCAGTCCCGTTTCCTGTCCCAAGAATATGAACAAAACTGACCCTGCCGCACAAAATGCCATGCCCGCAGATGACATCTTGAAGGGTGAAAACTTATCCGAAAGTCTCCCCGCAACAGGCGACAGTACAGCCATTATTATTGGCTGAAAGATCATTATGAGTCCCGCTGTCTGGGATGAATAGCCCATAACCACCTGAAGATATATGGAGATCAAATAGCTTATGGCAAAGGTGGCACCGTAGTTGAGAAGGGCAGACAGATTCGAGAAAGCATAAGGCAGATTTTCCTTGAACATGGATATCTTCACTGCCGGATCTTCTGTATTCAGTTCATGTCTTACGAACAGCACACCGAATATGAGACCTGCCGCCGTCAATATTGCAGCCGCCATCAATCCCCCTGATGTGCCGCTTCCCATTTCGGAAAGGCCGTACATGACAAGCACGATGAACACCACGTAAAGCACATTGCCTGCCAGATCGAAGGATCTTCGTCCGGCTTCCGCCATCTGGCCGGCACGGCCATCCGATACAGCTGACTCTTTTGGAAGCTTAGCCGCTGCAGTGACCAGGGCAATAAGCCCCAAAACACCTGTCAATATGAATATGGATCTCCAGCCCAGATTGTGGTTGAGAAAGCCGCCTATCACCGGACCTGCCGAGAGACCTGTGTATGTGGATGCGATGGAGTATCCCAGCACGCGGCCTCGCATGTTACCCGGGAATGCACTGATCAAGATCGCCGTATTGGTGCTGAATATCATGGCTGCACCGATGCCCTGGATTATCCTGACTGCGAGAAGCATGGTCATGGACACGGAAAAAACGGCTGCTATGCAGCAGACCACGAATATTATGAGGCCTGCTACAAGAACCGTCTTTCTGCATGTTATATCTGCCAGTCTTCCGATGGGCACTGAGAATGCCGCGACCGCAAGCGTATATCCGGTCACCAGCCACCCCACGAAATTGGCACTCACCGCGAACTGCTCTCCGATATCCGGCACCGACAGATTAAGGGCGCTGCCGGTAAAGGTTGTTATGAAGGCAGTGACTATTGCTATTAATATTACTGTTTTCTGATGCGTAGTATTTTCCATATTTGTATTATATCACAATACAGATAAAATACTCCTTACCTTCATCACTTATTTTCTGAAGGGATCTTTGCATCTTGCCCCTGATATTATCAGGTACTGATGCGATCTTGTTTTCCATCTGCTCTGCCACCATCTCGTGAAGGGTTTTTCCAAATATGTTGGTATCCCATATACCGTTAGGGGATTGGGCCAGTTCTTCCTTGAGGCTGTTTACCAGATCTTCTGACTGTTTTTCGCTGCCGACTACCGGGGACACCTCCGTAGTTATGTCTGTCTTGATTATATGTAATGTAGGTGCTTTGGCTCTTATTTTTACCCCGTATTTGCTGCCTTGCTTGAAGACTTCCGGTTCATCCAGCACCATCTCGCTGAGCTTAGGTTCCACTATTCCGTATCCCCTATCTTCCACCTGTTCGATGGCGCTTCGCAATTTATCGTAAGCTTTCTTGGCATCGGAAAATTCTCTCAGGAGACTGAAGAACTGATAATCATTCTCCACGTCTTCTCCCATCAGCTCAGTGATTATCTTATAGTAGAGGCTTTCCTCCATATCCAGCCTGAGCTCCACTTCGCCTGTTCCCATATCCATATTCCTGATGACGGCATCTTTTAACAGTTCGCCGTCAACCAGCGCATGCACTGCTGCCTTTATATCATCGATGGTATCGAAGCTATGGGCCCAGTACCTGATCATCTCAATGAGCTCCGACTTCATCCAGTGATCCTTATCTAGACCTTCCACATATCCCGGCACCCGGAAAACAACTTCTCTAACGGGGAACCTTCCCAAAAGCCGGGTCATCATCTCATTGAGTTCACCTTCCGAAGCCCTGGCGCAGTCCATGGCGATGACAGGAATTCCGTATTTTTCAGCAAGCTCGCCCGCTGCGTTTTGAGCCGTATTGCTGTTTGGCTTGGTGGAGTTCATCACCACGACGAAAGGTTTGCGAAGCTCAATAAGCTGTCTTATGACTCTCTCTTCTGCCTCCCGGTAATCGGCCCTTTCCATGGTTCCTATGGTGCCGTCTGTAGTTATGACTATCCCTACCGTGGAATGGTCACATATGACTTTTTCGGTACCTATCTCTGCCGCCTGTGCAAAGGGCATTTTATCTTCATCCCAAGGGGTCGCTACCATTCGCGGCCGGCCGTCTTCAGTATCTCCAATGGCACCCGGTATCATGTAGCCGACACAGTCCACCAGACGAACATTAAGTGACATGCTTGGTTCCATCTGAGATGCCGATGCCAATGCAGTGCCGCCTCCCGATTTAGGTACCTGTTGCAATTCTCCTCCCAAGCGCAGTTCCACTGCCTCCGCCGGGATGAATTTTGGTTCTGTGGTCGTTATGGTCCTGCCGCTGCCGCTTTGGGGCATTTCGTCCAGGATCCGCTGTTTTTCGTAGGTGTCATTCACATTGGGGATCACCATCAGGTCCATGAATCTCTTGATGAAGGTGGACTTGCCTGCTCTGACAGGACCCACAACGCCTATGTAGATATCACCACCCGTACGTCTTCCTATATTTTCATATATGCTCATGTTTTCCAAAATTAAAACCTCCCCATGTCCGTACTGTAAATCACTACAGTATATTGAGGAGGTCTTGTATTTATTCTTATTTCACCAATGTATGGATCATTTTTCTGCCAGTTTTCCTGTGAGGCTGAAAGTCTTGCCTTCAGTGATCTCCACGTCTACCATCTGACCTATCAGTTCCTTTGGCCCTTCAAAGTCCACCAGCTTGAAACCTTCTGTACGTCCTGTCAATGTCTCATCGTTCTTCTTGCTGAGACCTTCCACCAGAACTTTTTCGACGCGGCCGACGTAAGCTGCATTTTTAGCTGCACTGCCTTCGTTGATCATATCCACCAGTCTGTTGAAACGTTCATGCTTGGTGTCTTCAGGGATCTGATCCTCATATTCGGCAGCCGGCGTTCCTTTTCTTACCGAGTACAGGAAGGTGAATGCCGAATCGTATCCCACCGCTTCCACCAGGGATAAAGTTTCTTGGAAATCTTCTTCCGTTTCTCCCGGAAAACCTACTATTATATCGGTACTCATGGTGATGTCAGGAACGGCTTCCCTCAGCTTTCTCACCAGCTGCAGATATTTTTCACGGTCGTACTTCCTGTTCATCCTCTTGAGGACACGGCTGCTGCCTGCCTGCACGGGAAGGTGGATGTAGTTGCACAGCTTGTCACAATCCACATAAGCCCGGATCAGTTTGTCTGACAGATCCTTAGGATGGGATGTCATGAATCTGATCCTCTCAAGGCCTTCAACTTCATTGAGAGCATAGATGAGGTCTGAGAAATCCCATTCTCTGCCTTCAGCAAATCTCTCATCATCTGTACCGCCGCCGGAAACACCCCTGTAAGAGTTGACGTTCTGTCCGAGGAGGGTCACTTCCTTCACGTCATCGGCCACCAGACGTTTGATCTCATCGATGATATCCTCAGGTCTTCTGCTTTTTTCTCTTCCTCTGGTGTACGGAACGATACAGTAAGTACAGAAATTGTTGCACCCGTACATGATGTTGACGAATGCCTTATGTCTGAAAAGTCTCTTTGCCGGCAGCCCTTCTACGATTTCTTCACGATCTTCGAGGATCTCAAGGGCCTTCTGCTTTTCCTGATAAACGTTTTCCAAAAGTTCAGGGAATCTGTGTATATTGTGGGTCCCAAAGATGATATCCACCCATGGATACTTGGCTTTGATGGTATCGATGATATGCTGCTGCTGCATCATACATCCGCATACACATGCAATGTAGTCGGGATTCTTTTCCTTGATCTTCTTCAGCTGCCCAAGGGTGCCGAAGAATCTCTTGTCAGCGTTTTCTCTGATGCTGCATGTGTTGATGATGGTGATGTCGGATTCCTTTCTGTCGAGGACTTCTGTGCAGCCCTTTTCCTGCAGCATCCCTGCGATGGTCTCCGAATCGTGCTCATTCATCTGGCAGCCAAATGTTATGATATTGTATTTCTTGCCTTTAAGCCTGCTCATGCTTTCTCTCTCTTCCCATAAGCATTTCAACAGCTTCAGCGGCAGTGATTTCTCCCTGAATGGATCTGTAGATAGCTTCTGTGATTGGCATTTCAACGTTTTCTCGCTTAGCAAGTTCATAAGCTGCTTCTGTGGTGAACATGCCTTCAACTACCATTCCTACTTTTTCGGTAGCTTCGGCAGGGCTCATTCCTTCGCCGATCATGATACCGCATCTTCTGTTTCTTGAGTGCATGCTGGTACATGTAACGATAAGGTCACCTGTTCCTGTGAGTCCTGCAAAAGTCTCAGCCTTAGCACCCAGCTTCAGACCAAGTCTTGTGATCTCAGCAAGACCCCTTGTCATGAGGGCAGCCTTAGCATTGTCTCCAAAGCCCATACCGTCGGAAACACCTGCGCCGAGGGCGATGATGTTCTTCAATGCTCCGCCCAGTTCAACGCCCACAACGTCTTCTGTTGTATATACTCTGAAACGGTCTGTCATGAACAGTTCCTGTATTGCTTCTGCTGCAGCAATACTCTTTGATGCCGATGCAACAGTGGTCGGAAGTCTTCTTCCCACTTCTTCAGCATGGGATGGTCCTGACAGAACCACGTATCTGTCCATATCCAGCTCTTCGGCAGCGATCTCTGACATCCTTGCAAGGGTTTTCTGTTCGATACCCTTGGCAACATTGATGATCAGTGCATCGTCCTTGATGTGAGCCTTTGCAGAAGAAAGGGCACTTCTGAAATGCTGAGCAGGTGCAGAAAAGAGCACAACGTCAGCATCTTTGAGAGCTTCTTCTGTGGTGTATGCTATCTGAATGTTATCGTTGAGAGCCACGCCCGGAAGGTAATTGACATTTTCTCTGTTCTCATCCATTGATTTGAGATGAGCTTCGTTGATGTCCCAGATCTTCACTTGATGGCCTTTGCCTGCAACTACTGTTGCCAGTGCTGTTCCCCAGCTTCCTGCTCCGATCACGCCGATCTTTTTCATATGTACCCTCCTATTTTTCTTTCTTTTGAAATATGCTCATTATCGGTTCTTCACCCTTGATAAGTCTTACTATATTAGCCTTGTGCTTGATTATGATACAAATGGCCAGTGCACTTCCCGGAATTATAAATGCCGGTTCTGTGAAGTATGCCACTATAGGGAAACATGCAGCTCCCAGGATGGATCCCACTGACATGCGCTTTGAAATCAACACTGCTATTACTACGATAAGCAGGCAAATGAGTGCCATCGGCACATCTATGCCCAGCAGCGCTCCAAAAGCTGTGGCTACGCCTTTGCCGCCTTTGAACTTATAAAAAACCGGCCATACGTGACCGCAGAACACTGCAACTGCCGCGCACATACCTGCTGCAGGACCTCCGATGAGGCCGCCGAGAAGAACTGCCACAACACCTTTGAGAATATCCACCACCAGCGTTATAACACCGGCCTTCTTGCCCATTACTCTGAGGGCATTGGTGGTTCCCGCATTGCCGCTTCCTTCTTTCTTGATGTCTATGCCTTTTGCTTTTGCCAGCATGATGGATGGTGAAATACTTCCTATGAAGTATGCGATGACTACAGCCAGTACAAGCAGACCAAAACCACCACTATAAAAAACTTCCCAAGGACCGTCCGATCCTCCTATGATTCCTATCATTATTCGTCCTCCTTCTCTCCCTTTTCTCTGAACACGAACTTCAGTGAAGTTCCTTCGAATCCGAAGGCTTCTCTGATCTTGTTTTCCAGATATCTGGAATATGAGAAGTGCATCAGAGGTCTTGAATTTATCTTGAATGAGAACAAAGGTGGTTTTACTCCAACCTGTGTCACATAGTATATCCTCAGTCTCTTGCCCTTGTCCGATGGAGGCTGCTTCATCATGGTCGCATCGGCGATCAGATTGTTGAGCTGTCCTGTAGGAACTCTCATGGCTCTGTTTTCGGCAACATACTTGGCCATATCTATAACGTGGCTCACACGCTGACCTGTCAGAGCTGAGATAAATACGCTGGGAGCATATGACATGAATGTCAGCTCTTTGGCGATCTCCTTCTTGAACTGGTTCATGGTGTTGGTTTCCTTATCGATCAGATCCCACTTGTTCACAACCACTACGATACCTTTACCTGCTTCGTGAGCGATGCCTGCGATCTTCTTGTCCTGTTCCGTGATACCTTCCTGAGCATCGATCATCAGCAGACAAACGTCACATCTTTCGATGGCTGCAACTGCTCTGATAACACTGAATTTCTCGATGTCTTCATTGACCTTGCTCTTACGTCTGATGCCTGCAGTATCGATCAGCAGATACTTCTCGCCTTCATGCTCGAACGGCGTATCTATGGAGTCTCTCGTAGTTCCCGCGATCGGTGAAACGATGACTCTGTTTTCACCCAGCAGCTTGTTGATGAGGGATGACTTGCCCACGTTAGGCTTACCGATCATGGCGATCTTGATGGTATCTTCCTCTTCTTCTCCTGCGCCTTCAGGGAATTCTTCGATGATACGGTCAAGCAAGTCGCCCAGGTTCAGCATATTTGCCGCTGAAATAGGGATCGGCTCACCAAGGCCCAGTTCATAGAAATCATAGAAGTCATCCGGCAGATCGGGCTTGTCGATCTTGTTTACAGCCAAAACCACCTTCTTACCTGTCTTCATCAGCATGGATGCAACTTCTCTGTCGGAAGCTGTAACACCTTCTTTACCGTCGCACATGAAAAGGATCACATCCGATGTATCCATGGCTATCTCTGCCTGGGTCCTCATCTGTGAAAGTATGATGTCCTTGGTATCAGGTTCGATACCGCCGGTATCTATCAATGCGAAGTGAGTTCCTGACCATTCTGCTTCTGCGTAGATCCTGTCCCTTGTCACTCCCGGCGTATCTTCCACGATGGAGACTCTTCTGCCTACTATCTTATTGAAAAATGTGGATTTTCCCACGTTTGGCCTTCCTACTACGGCCACTAAAGGTTTACTCATTGAAAATTCCTTCCGCAAATTCCTTAGGATCGAATTCCTTCAAGTCGTCGATCCCTTCACCTACTCCGATAAACTTGACAGGCATATCGAATTCATCTGCTATAGTCACTACGATACCGCCCTTGGCTGTTCCGTCCAGCTTGGTCAGAACTATGCCTGTGATGTCAGCCACATCACCGAATTCCTTTACCTGTGAAACTGCATTCTTGCCTGTGGTGGCATCCAGCACCAGCAGGTTTTCTCTGGCTGCTTCAGGGAATTCTCTGCCTATGACTTTGTTCATCTTATTGAGCTCATCCATGAGATTCTTCTTGTTCTGAAGCCTTCCTGCAGTATCGCAGATGAGCACATCTATTTTCTTGGCTTTGGCAGACTGGATGGCGTCGTATATAACTGCTGACGGATCAGCACCTTCCTTGTGCTTTACCACATTGATGCCCACTCTATCTGCCCATATGCTGAGCTGTTCTGCTGCAGCTGCTCTGAAAGTATCTGCTGCTGCCAGCATGACTGTCTTGCCTTCGCTCTTCAGCTTATGGGCGATCTTGCCTATGGATGTGGTCTTGCCGCCGCCGTTGATACCTATCATAAGGATCACCAGCGGAGTCTCATCACAAAGGCCATGGGCTTCCTGCTTGTCCATAAGACTTGCTATGATCTTACCTAATCTGATTTTTATTACTTCAGGCTTAGTAAGGTTGTTTGACTGGATCTCATCTCTCAGAGTTTCGACTATTTTCATGGTGGTTTCCATGCCGATATCCGATGTGATCAGTATCTCCTCCAGCTCATCGAGGAAGTCCTCATCCACAGTAGGTCTTGCCATAAGGGCATCGCCTATACGCTGCGAAAGCTTTCCAAAAAAGGATTTCTTTTCTTCTCTCAGCATTTATCTTCTCCTAAGTTAACTCCTATTGATTACTCTCTTATATTTCAAAATCGTCTTCCAGGCTCAATGACAGCACCTTGGAAATACCCTTTTCAGGCATGGTCACACCGTACAGCACGTCGGCATGTTCCATAGTCGCCTTCTGGTGAGTTACCAGGGTGAACTGTATGTCATAAAACTTTCTCAGACAGTTGATGAATCTATCGATGTTGGCATCGTCCAGTGCTGCCTCTACCTCGTCCAGAATACAGAAAGGTGTCGGCTTGGCCTTGAGCACCGCAAACATCAGTGCTATGGCAGTCAGTGTCTTTTCACCACCGGAAAGCAGATTGATGTTCTGCAGTTTCTTGCCCGGCGGCTGCGCAATGATGTCGATGTTGGAATTGAGCGGATCATTTTCATCGGAAAGTCTCAGCTCTGCATGACCGCCTCCGAACAGTTCTTGGAACTTTTCTTCGAAGTTGATAACGATCTGATCGAAGCTTTCCTTGAACTTGGTCCTGATGGTCTTATCCATATCATCGATGATCTTATTGAGACTGTCCATGGCTTCCTGTATATCAGCCTGCTGAGTTGTCAGGAAGTCATATCGTTCTTTAACGATCTCATACTCTTCGATGGCACCGATGTTGACTTCGCCCAGTTCTTTCATGCGGTTTTTGATCTGTCTGTTCTCCTTGACCGCAGTGGACATGACGAACTCGTCACTCTTGAATTCCATCGCCTGTATGTATGATATTTCAAAGTCTTCCCACAGCTTGTTCTTATATGTGTCAAGCTGAGTTTCATTTCTGGCGTTTTTGATCTCCAGCTCGTACTTCTGATTCTGCAGGCTTTCCATCTTGGAGTCCACAGCTTCCTTTTCCGAGTTGATCTTGACCATGCCCCTTGTCACTTCAGCCTTTTCTTCGGTGACTTCTTCCAGGTAGCTTTCCAGATTCTTCTTTTCTTCTTCCTTGGCTTCGATCAGATCATCGATGTCGCCGTGGCCCGATGTGATCTTATCTCTTTCTTCCGCCAGCCGGATGATCTGAGCTTCTTTGGCTGCCAGATCGGCATCGATCTCAGCAATGGTGTCTGCGATACGCTGTGCCATGGAGTCGATGTGTTCCTTGTCGCTTTCACAGCTGCTGACAGCTATCCTTGCAGCAGTTATATCTTCGCTGACTGCATCGAAGGAGCCCTTCATTTCATTGTACTCAGCCTGCTTTTCTTCTCCTGCAGTCTCCGCTTCCTTCACCGCCAGCTGATCTTTCTCGATCTTTTCTGTCAGCTCTTTTATCATGGCCTGAGAATTTTCTTTCTCCGCCTTGATGTTTTCCAGCTCTCTTGCCAGCTTATCTCCGCTGGACTTCATATCCTTCAGAAGATTTTCGGTGAATCTTTCTTCGTTTTCCTTGACCATCAGCTTGTGCTCAGTCTGTCTGATCTCTTCTTCAAGGGCTCTGATGACTTCACCAAAACCTGTGATGTCATCTCTCAGCTCCGTCAGTCTGTCACCTGCTGACTTACGCTGTGAAGTCTTCAGGTTTATTTCACTTTCAAGGGCCGCTATTTCAGCCTTTCTGTCGAGGATATTGGCTGTCTTGTTCTTGTATTTACCGCCTGTGATGGCACCGCCGGCATTGATGACTTCTCCGTCCAGGGTAACGAATCTGAAGCCGCCGGTTTTCTTGGACATCTTGACTGCGTTGTCCATGTTGTCCACCAGAACTACTCTGCCCAGCAGATATTCTGCGATATTCCTGTATTTACTATCGTACCGGATACAGTCCGGTCCGAATCCGATGAAACCTGTTTCGCCTGCCGGACTTTCATCCTTTCTGCCGCCGCCCTTCACTGAGCTTACCGGCAGGAATGTCATACGTCCGGCCTTGTTTGCCTTAAGGGATTCTATGGCAGCTTTGGCACTTCTGTCATCGTCACAGACGATATTCTGAAGAGATGCACCAAGAGCTGTCTCGATGGCTGTTTCGTAGCCTGCAGGCACTTTGATCAGTTCTGCCACTACACCGTGGATGCCTGAAAGACCTGACTTCATAACGTGCTTAACAGCGTAGTTATAGCCTTCGTAGTTGCTTTCCATCTCCTCGATGGTCTTCTTCCTCGCCGAAAGCTGTCCCAAAGAGATCCTGAGCTCTTCGACCTTCTTGCTGAGGTCACGCTCTTCTCCCTGCTGAGCTGCAAAGTCCGCACGCTTGGTTTCTGCGCGATCTTTCAGTTCTTCCAAAGTCTCTTCGATTTCTTTCTTTTCTCTCTTGATGTTGTTGAGCTGATCGAGAGTTTCTCTGTTGCTGTCATCTCCCGAGCCCTTTTCTTCGAGAAGGGAAGACTGCCTTCTTTCCAGTGTTTCCTGGAGCATCTGCAGACTGTTGATTTCAGCTTTGGCTGAATTGATACTTCCTGTCAGCTCAAAAATATCATTCTTGTATTTATCCGCCTGTGCCAGCAGCGCAGCCATCTCATCGGAAAGCTGCTCATATCCTGCGATCTTTTCGCGGAGAGCCCTGCTGACTTCAATGAGTCTGGCATCCAGCTGTTCTTTCTTTTCACGGTATCGGCCGCTGCCTTCCTCTTCCTTTTCCTTCTTGTCAGACAGCTGCTTTATCTCTTCGCGAAGTCTCACGATGTTATCATCGATGGCAGTGAGCCTTTCCTTATCGATCTGCCCTTTGTTGACCATGGCGTTGAGCTCTTCGATGGCTGCCAAAAGCTTTTCTCTGGTCTCTACGGAGATGGCTTCCAAAGTCTCGCTCTTGCTTCCGAACTCTGCCGCCTTCTTTTCCAGCTCTGCCTTCTGTTCTTTTGATGTATCTATGCCTTGCTGAAGTTCAGCCAGGTCGTCTTTCATATATTCATTTTTCAGCTCAAGGTTTTCTATGTTCTTGAGAACGATATTGATTTCCAGCTCTTTGTATTTGTCACGAAGTTCGATATATTCCTTGGCCTTGATGCTGTCTTCACGGAGTCCGTCGATACGCCCTTCGATCTCGCCGACGATGTCTTTGACTCTCTCCATGTTGGCACCGGTTGCTGCCAGCTTTCTCTCGGATTCAGCCTTCTTGGTCCTGTACATAACGATTCCGGCAGCTTCTTCGAATATCTCGCGTCTGCTCTCGGTCTTGTTGCTGAGTATATCTGAAATCTTGCCTTGGCCGATGATGGAATATCCGTCTACGCCTATACCTGTGTCCATGATCAGCTCGCGGATATCACGAAGTCTGCACTGATTCCCGTTGATGTGGTACTCACTTTCACCGGATCTGAACATACGTCTTGTGATGGCAACTTCTTTGTAATCTATTGGAAGGCTTCCGTCTTCATTATCGATGACCAGGGTGACTTCGGCCATACCCCTTGACTTCCTGCTGGAAGTTCCCGAGAAAATGACTTCTTCCATCTTGCCGCCTCGCAGCATCTTAGGGCTCTGTTCCCCAAGGACCCATCTGATGGCATCACTGATGTTGCTCTTGCCGCTGCCGTTAGGGCCTACGATACAAGTTATCCCTTCATTGAATTCTATCACCACCGGTTCAGCAAAAGACTTGAACCCGTGCATCTCTATTTTCTTAAAATACATTAGCGTTTACCTTTCGATCATGGCTTCTGCAGCATTCTGCTCAGCCTGTTTTTTGCTCTTTCCCTCACCCGTTGTTTCCGGTCTGCCGTTGACTTCAAGCTGAACTTTGAAAGTCTTGTCGTGGTCAGGACCGGTCTCCTTGATCAACACATACTTGATGTCTGTTATTCCTTCGTGCTGAAGCTTTTCCTGAAGAGCTGTTTTATAGTCGGTGATTATGAACTTACCGTTGACAGCATCATCTATGGCTTCACGGAATATATCCAGTACGGATGCCTTGACAGCTTCAAAGCCCCCGTCAAGATATACGGCACCTATCACGGCTTCCATGGTATCTGCCAAAATAGACTCTCTGTCACGTCCACCGCTTTTATCTTCGCCGTTTCCCATGAGTATATATCGTCCCAGCTCCAGTTTTCTTGCGGCCTTGGCGAGGGATTTCTCACATACAAGTGAAGCCCTCACTCGTGACAAAAATCCTTCCTCTTTTTGAGGAAAGATTTTGTACAACTCTTCGCCTATTATTGCATCAAAGAAAGCATCTCCGAGAAATTCCAGTCTTTCGTTGCTCCTGCTTCCTCTGTTATGCTCCTTGATGTATGAACTATGTGTAACAGCATTCTCCAAAAGATCTCTATCCGTAAATGTATAACCGATCTTCTCCTCCAGCTGCCTGATATCGCTCATCCGCAGTTTACTCCTCTTCTTCCACTTCAATAGTTTCTGCCAGATCAAGCATGGACTTTCTGATGATTTCCACAACGTTTTCAGATCCGTACGGGATACCCTTGATGATGGCATTCTTCACTGCGCTGGCAGTGGATGAACCGTGGATCTTGATGACCGCTCCGTTGACACCCAGGATCGGTGCACCGCCGTATTCTTCATAGTCGAATTCAGACTTCAATTCCATCAGCTGTTTCTTCAGCATAACTGCTGCAAGCTTGGTCTTGATGTTGGTCATAAGCTTGTTCTTAACAAGCTTTAATATATTCATGGCAAGACCTTCCGTGAGTTTCAATATAACGTTGCCCACGAAACCGTCGCATACGATAACATCACATACGCTCTTTGGAACTTCTCTGGCTTCCACATTTCCAACGAAATTGAGAGGAGCCCTCTTAAGTCTCTGATGGGCATCTTTTGTTACGCTGGAGCCTTTGCTTTCTTCAACTCCCAGGTTAACAAGGCCGACTCTCGGATTTGCACGGCCCCAAACTTTCTCAACGTATATGCTGCCCATGAGACCGTACTCCAGCAGGTTCTGCGCCTTTGCTTCTGAGCTTGCTCCTGCATCCACCAGAAGTGACGGTTCGTATCCGAGGCATGGATAGATACTGGCAAGAACAGGTCTGTCGATACCATCTATCCTGCCCAGCAGCAGTCTTGATCCTACCACCAGAGCACCGGTATTTCCTCCTGAAATCAGCAGATCCCCTTCACCATCTTTTATCATGTTGAGCGCCACCACCAAAGAAGCCTCCGGCTTTCTTCTTATGGCTTTCACCGGGCTGTCTTCCATGGTAATGACATCATTGGCATTAACTATTTTTATCTTATCTCCCTGATATTTACACCTCTGGAGTTCTTCTTCGATTTCCTTCTGCTTTCCTACGATCACCAATTCATGATCTATGACAGCAGCAGCTTCCACTGCACCTTTAACGATTTCTGCAGGCGCATTATCGCCGCCCATACCGTCCAGAATTATTCTCATTCGCTCCTCCTATCCGGCCTAAGCCTCAAAAATATCCAGGAATTCCTTCACTCTCTTTTCAGGATCTTCTGCTCCGAAAACGGACGACCCTGCAACTATCATTTCAACGCCGGCATCTATTACTTCCTTAACGTTATCAAGAGTTATGCCACCGTCGATCTCGATCTTGAAATCCATACCGCATTCTTTCTTGATGCTGCTCAGGGCTTTGGCTTTTTCCAGTGCTGACGGAATGAATTTCTGTCCGCCGAAGCCGGGATTTACCGACATTATCAGCACCAGATCCACATCCTCCAGGATGTAATCGAGAGTTGTAAGTGATGTTGCCGGATTGATTGCCACACCTGCTTTTACTCCCAGAGATTTGATGTGCTGTATGGTTCTGTTGAGATGCACGCATGCTTCCTCATGAACCACTATATATTCAGTCTGATCTGTCACGAAATCTTCCAGATACTTGTCGGGATCTTCGATCATCAGATGAACATCAAAAGGCATGTCCGTCTTGCCCACAAGGCTCTTCATGACTGCTGCGCCGAAGCTGATGTTAGGAACGAAATGTCCGTCCATAACGTCTACGTGTACATAATGTGCCCCGCCCTTTTCTATCTGCTTGACGCTTTCGCCAAGTCTTGAAAAGTCTGCGGATAATATGGATGGTGCCAACTGTGCCATTTTCGTTTCCTCCTAGTACTGCTTAGATTCTTTTATTTCATTGAGAAATGCCTTATATGACTCATATCTGCTCATATGGATCTTGCCTTCATCCAATGCTTTGCGAACTTCACATCCCGGCTCAGCTACATGTCTGCAGTTGTTGTATCTGCAGTTTCCCACGTATTTGGCAATGTCCGGAAACATATGCTGCAGTTCTTCTTCTTCTGCTTCAAGGATATCAAAGGATGTGAATCCCGGAGTGTCGAAGATCATAGTGCCTTCTTCCTCATCTATGGTAAAAAGTTCAGAATGTCTTGTGGTGTGCTTGCCTCTCTGGGATTTTTCGCTTATGTTTCCTGTCTCAGCCAAGGCTTCAGGTATGAGCCAGTTGAGTATGGTGGATTTACCGACTCCGGAAGGGCCTGCCAGTGCAGTCACCTTGCCCTTTATCAGTGATTTAAGTTCATCAAAACCTTCACCGTTCACGCTGTCTATACATACAACGGGATATATCGGACCGTAGATCTGCTTGAGCAGTTCTATATTTTCTGCAGCTTTTCGCCCTTTAGCCTTTTTTGTATCCTTTGCCAGGTCACACTTGTTTATACATATGACCACGTCTGTAAAGCTCTTTTCCGCCATGATCAGAAACTTGTCCAGCACCTGCTGTACAGGATCCGGCCTCGCGGCTGCCATAACTATGGCAAAACAATCCACATTGGCAATGAAAGGTCTTATGAAGCTGTTTTTTCTTGGGGCTATCTCTGTTATGAGGCTGTCATCGTTATCCGGGATGACTTCCATCATAACGCGGTCCCCTACGGCAGGCTTCATATCCCTCTGCTTGAAAACACCTCGCGCTTTGCATCTATATACTTTATCGCCGGATTTTACGTAATAAAACCCGGCGATTCCTTTAACTATCAAACCTTTCAAAGGATCAGTCCCGCTCATATATCTCTACTCGTCTCCTCCTGAAGTCGGAGCCTGTGTTGATTCTTCCGGCTTTTTACCCTTACTTACGATGAGTTTTACCGAGGTTCCTCTTTCTTTTTGAGCATTGCCCTCATACTGCTGCCACATTACTTCACCGCTGGCATAAGTGCTGCTGTAGTCATAAGAAACTGTTCCCACAGTAAGGCCTGCATTGAGGATGGCTGATGATGCTTCATTGAGGGTCATGCCTGTTACGAATGGCATTATTGCCTTTGACTTGGAGCCATCACTAACAAACACGTCGATTGTGGTTCCTTTTTCAGCTTCAGTACCAGGTTTTGGACTCTGATCTATTACTGTGCCTTCGGCTTCTTCTCCCGGTTTTGATTTGATATCACCCAGCTTGAAACCTGCTGCTTCCAAATATGCACTCAATTCATTTTCATCTTTGCCCGTAAGATCCGGTACAGAACCTTCGCCAAGTCCGATACTGATATTTACTTTTATGGTGCTTCCTGTCTTTATCTTTGAACCTGGTTCAGGGTCCTGTGAAACGATCTTGCCCTTTTCCACGTCTTCGCTTACGACCTCTTCACCCTTCTTGATCTTAAGATCGTACTCTTCAGCAGCCTGCTGAGCTTGTTCGATGGTCATGTTCTTGAAGTTAGGAACTTCGACTTCCTTGCCTCCAAACCATCCCAATATAAAACCGAGGGCCAGAACCAGCACGATAACGCCGCCTGCTATTGAACCGCCAATGATAGCCATCTTTTTCTTCTTGTCCATTGGCTTTTTGTTCTTGCTCTTTTTGTCTCTTCCTTTTTCTTCCTCTTCGTAGTAATCTTCACCGTCATCGTAATCGGTTTCTGCGATAGGACCTCTTCCTGCTCCTCTTTTTGGATCGTTTCCGCCCATGAGCACTGAGTTGCCAACTACACTTCCAACGAATTCAAGGTTGTTGAGAGCTTCGATAAGTTCATCGGCAGATGCATATCTGTTCACAGGATACTTGTCCGTACACTTGAGGATGATGTGTTCCAGTGCAGGAGGTACTCCTCCAATCAGTCTTGAAGGCGGAACCATTTCTCCGTTTATATGCATGAGTGCGATATTTACAGGGTTGTCTCCGTCAAAAGGAACTCTTCCTGTAAGCATTTCGTACATCACGATACCAAGGGAGTAGATATCGGATTTTTCGTCCACATATCCGCCTCTTGCCTGTTCAGGCGAGAAATAATGAACTGATCCGATTATTCCGTCTGTATTGTCAACTATGGTGGCTGCATTCACTGCTTTGGCAATACCGAAGTCAGTGATCTTGGCAGTACCGTTAGGTGTGATCATAACGTTGTGAGGCTTAACGTCTCTATGGATTATATGGTTCTTGTGAGCGAAGCTGAGTGCTGCTGCGATCTGCTTTGACAGGGCGATCACTTTAGGGTATGACATGGCGCCCTGCTGCTTGATATAATCGCTGAGGGTCCTGCCTTCGATCAGCTCCATTACTATGTAGTGGATATTGCCTTCTCTGCCAACATCGTAAATATTAACGATATTTGGATGCGACATGCTCGCAGCCGCCTGAGATTCTCTTCTGAAACTATCTATGAATTTATGGTCATTTATGAACTGGGGCTTAAGGATCTTTATCGCTACAAAACGGTTGAGCAGCTTATCCTTTGCTTTGTAAACCACTGACATTCCGCCTTCGCCTATTCTCTCAAACAGCTCATATCTGCCTGCTAGTACTTTATTGGCCATTTTGTCCTCCTAATCAATCATATCTTTACACAAACAACTGTGATGTTATCTCTGCCGCCATATCTTATGGCTTCGTCTACCAGAAGTGTACATGTCTCATTCATGCTTTCACCTCTGCCAAGTATCTCCTCCATCACTTCCTGCGGCACCTCGCCGTGAAGTCCATCGGAGCAAAGCATCAGCACATCACCCTTGGCCAAACTTACCTTGAAAAAATCAGGTTCTGCCATCACTTCCGTTCCCAATGCCTTGGTTATTACGTTTTTCTGCTTGTGGTTTTCTGCTTCTTCTGCAGTAATTACGCCTTTGTTTATAAGCTCATTGACGTATGTGTGATCTGTAGTGATCCTGTTGAGTCTTTCGCTTCTGTAGAGGTATGCTCTGCTGTCACCTATATTGGAAACGTAAGCTGTTTCTCCTCTCACATATGCTGCTACAGTAGTCGTCGCCATACCTCGATTAGCCTCATTCTCCATTCCCATGTTAAAGATGCTGTCGTTGGCGATCTCCAATGCCTCGTAAAAGAACCCGAATATCTCTTCTGCACTTTGGCATTGTTCTATTCTCTGTTCGTTTACGTATGCTGCTATCTCGCTTACTGCAGTCCGGCTTGCAACCTCTCCTGAACGGTTGCCTCCAACTCCGTCCGCGACGATATACACATCATGGCTTGGGATCACGAAACATGCATCTTCATTGTTCTCTCGAACAAGACCCTTATTGCATTTGAATCCTATCTGCACCATTTTTCTTTTGTACCTTTCTGGTTTTGGTTCTATATCAAGCTTATTTCCCTCTTCATAACACAGATGTAAAAGCCGTCCGTACCGTCCTTGTTGGGCAGCAGCTGAAGGTTTTCCACCAGCTTGAATGAAGTGTTTTTCTTGAGAAAAGCATTTGTCACTTTCTCATTTTCTTCAGGATTTATGGTACATGTGCTGTATACCAGTGTGCCACCCGGCTTGACATATCCCGAAGATGCGGAAAGTATGGCCAGCTGCTTCTTTGGCAGCATATCCATTTCTGATGTACGTTCCTTGTACTTTATTTCCGGCTTTCTTCTCACCACGCCCAGACCGGAGCATGGTGCGTCCACCAGTACTCTGTCTGCTTTCTGCAGCATGGATGAGTCCACTCTGGTGGCATCCCAGGAACGGGTTTCGATGTTTGTTATACCCAGTCTTTTGGCTTCTCTGTCTATCAGATCCAGCTTTCTTCTGTAAATATCCGAGGCTATGATCCTGCCTGTGTTGTTCATTCTTTCGGCTATGGCTGTAGTCTTGCCGCCGGGAGCGGCGCATACATCCATTATGGTTTCGCCGTGTTTAGGATCCAGCTTTTCGGCTACCAGCATGGAACTTTCATCCTGAGGGGTGAACATACCCACCTTGTAAAGTTCTGTGTCCAGCAGACCGCTGCCTTTGACATGGATAGCATTTCTGCTGACTTCTCCTTCTTCCACCTCGAAGCCCTTTTCCTGAAGCTTCTTCATCAAGTCCGGCTTCATAACTTTGAGCCAGTTCATTCTGATGGTGGTAGGCGGAGTTTCATTGCCTGCCGCCAGCAGCTCTTCCAGCTCATCCACATCATATGCATCACGCCATAATTCTATTATCCACGGTGCGTATGAATACTTCACCGAGAGATATTTGATCTCATCTTCATTTCTGTCAGGAAGTCTCAGCTGAAGTCGCTTGTTGAGGTACTCTCTGAGAACTCCGTTAACAAGACCTGCCTTACCTCTGCAGTATCTCTTTGCCAGAACGACACTTTCATTTACCGCTGCATATTCGGGAACGGAATCCATATAACCCAGCTGGTATATGCCCATCCTCAATATGATCAGTTCATGACTTCTCAAGCTGTCGATCCCATCCTTCACGAGAAGGTCGATGTAGTGGTCCAAAGTGAGCTTGTTTTCAAGCACTCCATATACCAGTTCCCTGACAAATCCCTGTGAACTTGGTTTGTTGACGGCTATCTGGTGATTGAGTGCCAGATTTGAGTAGGCCTTCTTTGATTCCACATCCAAAAGTGTAAGATACGATGTCTTTCTGTTTACATCCATCAGTCTCGCCCCCTAATCAATAAAATCCTGATCAGATCAGCTACGGCAGTTGCCAATGCTGCCACGTAGGTCATTGCCGCTGCAGAAAGGACTTTCTTGGCGCCTTTCTTCTCGGCCGCGTCTATTATCCCCAGACCCACAAGCTGGTTCACAGCTCTCTTGCTGGCATTGAGCTCAACCGGCAGTGTCACTGTATGGAACAGTATCACCCCACAAAAGAACAGGATCCCAAGATTGAATACTAAATTACCTGTGGTCATATTGCCGATGCCTATCAGTATGATCCCGATCAGAATAAGCGGCCATGATGCCGCTGACACCAGATTCACCGCCGGTGCTATGGCACTTCTGAATTTAAGGAATCCGTATGAAGATCCGTCCTGCAGAGCATGGCCCGATTCATGGGCTGCTATGCTTACGGATGCTATCGACGTCCCGTTATAAACATCATTTGACAATCTCATCACATCATTCTTCGGATCATAGTGGTCAGACAAAGTTCCCGCTGTTATTTCAATGGGCACGTGTCTCATGCCGTTATTGTCCAATATCATCCTAGCTGCCTGATATCCCGTGATGCCCCTTCTGTTGGGCACGCTGCGATATCTGTTGTATGCGCGCTTTACCTTTGCCTGTGCATACAAAGCAAAAATTACAGCAGGTATAAGAACTATGATCGTCGGATCAAAATACCCAAAATACATTAAATCACCCCTAAACTTAATTTTATCCTAAAACAGTACCGATTTCAATGGAATTACCCTTTAAATATTCTTTTATTTCCACTCGTTTCTTGCCCGGCATCTGTATCTGAGTCACCCTCAAAACACTGCCTCCGGCAGCTATATCAAGTCCTTCTGAAGAAGCCTTTAAAACTGTTCCCGGCTCCTCATGGGAAATCTCATCCAAAACCTCGGCTTTATGGAGCTTTACCATCTTGTCTCCATAGTAAAAATATGTTCCCGGCCACGGATCGAAAGCTCTGACGATACGTTCGATTTCCTCAGGAGTTTTGGTAAAGTCCACATGCCCTTCTTTCTTGGATATCATCGGAGCGTAAGTGTGGAGGGAATCGTCCTGCTTTTCTCCTGTGATCTCCGCCAGTTTCGGAAGTGTTTTTACCAGCAGGTCCGCGCCCAGCACCGCAAGCTCGTCATGAAGCTGCTGTCCTGTCTTATTGCCTATAGGTGTGGATACTTTTGACAGCATATCACCTGTATCAAGACCTTCCTCCATGTACATGATGGTTATTCCGGTCTCTTCATCTCCTGCGATGATGGATCTTTGTATCGGCGCTGCCCCTCTGAATCTTGGAAGAAGCGAGCCATGGACGTTGATACATCCAAGAGGCGGTATATCCAGGACATCTTTAGGAAGAAGCTGTCCGTATGCCGCCACAGCAATAACGTCAGGTGCCGCTTCCTTAAGTGTGTTTATGAATTCTTCGTTACCCTTTACCTTTTCAGGCTGCAGTACAGGTATCCCCAGCTCGATGGCCTTTTCCTTCACAGGCGAAAACTTTATCTTCTTCCCCCTGTCTCTGACTGCATCCGGCTGGGTCACCACATATACCACCTCATGGCCTGCATCATGCAGTGCTTCCAGAGATGGTACTGCGAAATCGGGAGTTCCCATATATACTATTCTCATTCTTATCCCTCGTATTATTCTTCTGATATGTCGTACATTTCCTTTGCCTTATCCTTGTACAGGATGCCGTCCAGATGGTCGAATTCATGACACATAACTCTGGCATCAAAATCCTCAAAGGTGTATTCCTGCGGATTCCCGTCTCTATCGAGTCCTTTGATGGTTATCTTCTGAGGTCTGTCAACAAGACCTGAAAATCCCGGTACAGACAGACATCCTTCTTCGCCTTCAACGGTACCTTCCGTCATGGTGATCTCAGGGTTCACGAAGTAATACAACCTGCCCGGTTCAGGCTCCGCCACGAACATTCTCCTCATGATGCCGATCTGAGGAGCTGCAAGACCTACGCCCATAGCTTCGTGCATGGTGTCCACCATGTCATCCAGTGTCTCCCTGATCCTGTCAGTCACTTCGCCCACTTCTCTGCATTTCTTTCTCAGGATCTCGTCGCCTTCTGTTACGATATTTCTCAGTGCCATTGATGTTTCCTCCTAGCTGAAGCTGTACGGGTTGATGTCCACAACTGCCGTATACTCCTTCTTCTTTTTCTTTTTATCTTCTTCTCTGACTTTTGCCAGTATATTGGTGTATTCTCGTCTCTTGCCTTTAGGACATTTTATAAGCATGGAATACCTGTATGTGTCATTGATTTTGCTCATATACGGCTCCTGAGGATCCAGCATGTTCTTCCTGTCATCCTCTCCCATATGGCTGCTTATCCTCTCGTGCCAGTCCCATGCAGCCTGCTGTGCCTTCTCTTGTTCATCTGCCGTAAACACCACCTGTATGAGATCGCTGTACGGCGGATATCCCATATACATTCGCAGCTGCTTTTCGACCCCATAGAATCCTTCATAATCCTGGTTTGCGGCAAAGGTCACCGCATAATGCTCCGGACTGTATGTCTGGATGATAACCTGGCCCTTTTCGTCGCCTCTTCCGGCCCTCCCTGCAGCCTGGGTGATAAGCTGAAAAGCTCGCTCAGGCGATCGGAAGTCCGGTATGTTCAGCGAAACGTCTGCCGATATGATCCCCACAAGGCCCACGTTCCTGAAGTCCAGGCCCTTGGCTATGAGCTGAGTGCCTATGAGGATGTGGGTCTTGCCTTTTTGGAAGGCCTTCAGCTTACGCTGAAGCTCACCTTTCTTTTTGACGGTGTCAAGGTCCAGGCGTTCCACAGTATATCCTTCAAAAAGTTCTGCTATGGTCTCTTCGACTTTTTCCGTTCCGCTGCCAAAATATCTGATATATCTGCTTTCACATTCAGGACAGCTTGCAGGCGCGGCCGTTTCATATCCGCAGTAGTGGCAGACTGCCTTGTCGCCTTTCTTGTGATACGTCAGGGACACCCCGCAATGGGGGCAGCTGGCCACGTATCCGCACTCTCTGCATGAAACGAATGTGGAGTAACCTCTTCTGTTGAGAAACAGCATGATCTGCTTGCCCGATCCGAGCTGCTTCTTCATGGCTTCATATAGTTCACTGCTTATTATTGTTCTGTTGCCGTTCTTTAATTCTTCACGCATATCCACCACGGATACGTTGGGCAAGGCCGTCTTATTGTATCTTTCGGTAAGCCTTATAAGCTTATATATCCCTTCTTCCGCCCTGCTGTAGCTGACTACGGAAGGGGTGGCGCTTCCCAGCACCAGAACTCCGCTGTTATCGGGATCCTGCAGCCTTTTGAGGGCCACTTCTATGGTATCGTACTTGGGAGTATGGTCAGACTTGTATGTGGATTCATGTTCTTCGTCCACAACTATCATCCCTATGTTCCGAAGGGGTGCGAAAACTGCCGACCTGGCTCCTATGACGATCTTCACTTTGCCGTCCCTGATCATCTTCCACTGGTCATACCTTTCCCCCGGGGAAAGTCTGCTATGAAGAACTGCTATATCGCTGTTTCCGAATCTGCCTATGAATCTATCTATTATCTGACCTGTGAGGGATATTTCAGGAACAAGTATTATGACTGTCCTCCCATGGTTGAGACATTCTGCTGCCGCCCTTATATAGACTTCCGTCTTGCCGCTTCCGGTCACTCCATGGATCAGGAATCTATCATGCTGCCCTTTGCTGACAGCTTGGGCGATCTGCCCCAAAGCGCCCTTTTGCTCTTCAGTAAGAGCCCGGATGAAGGGAGTTTCGCCCTTTTCATCCTCCAAAGGATTCTTGCGCTCTTTCCTTACGGCTTTCTTACCGGCAGGGGTGAAGCATTTGATGGAATCGATGAATCTGCAAAGGTACCTGTTCTTGAGCCATGCTGCAGATCTGATGATCTCTTCGGTGAGAGATATATCTTCATCGACTTTCTCAACATATTTGAGGCGGGCTGCCATTTCCTCATCCACTTGGTCACGGACGGATACCACATACCCTTCTCTGAGGCGATTCCCCCTGGCAAACGGCACATAAACTTTGCTGCCGATGCCCACAGCATCGTCTTCGCATCCATATGTGAACAGACTGTCGGTACTGTCGCTTTTATTGTCTATTACAACATCTACGTATTTCATCCACTAATCTCTCTTGGAATATTCACAACCGCAGTAATCCTGACGGTATAACTCATATTTTCTCGACAGCTCGATGGACCTCTTGAAACCGTCCTTTTTCTTGAAATCTCTGTCAAGGAATGACAGACCGTACCTAAGGGCAATGGATCTGCCTATCTCAGATATCAGCTTATAATTCTTGTGGGGGCTCACGGTCAAGGTCGTTCCAAAATATTCATACCCGTTGAGGCTGGCAGTCTCGGCAGTTTTCTCAAGACGCTGAGTGAAACATACAGTACATCTTGCCCCGCCTTCAGGCTCACTTTCGAGACCTTCCGTCGCCTTGAAGAATTCCCTCGGTCTGTACTCACCTTCCTTGAAGGCTATCTTGGCTTCACCGATCTTCTCTTCGTTGAATTTATCGATAAAGCTCAGCTGTGCTTCCTTTCTTCTGCGGTATTCATCCTCATCGGTGATGCAAGGATTGTAGAAGAATATGGTCACATCGAATTCATCGGTGAGACGTTCCACCACCGCAGTGCTGCAAGGACCGCAGCAGCTGTGAAGGAGCAGCGAAGGCTTGCTTACAGTCTCCTGAAATCCGCCGCCTGTGATAAAATTATTTTCTTTTTCACATGAGTGCTTGCTGTTTGTAATCATAATAGAGTATTATATCATATATGGCACGTAAAATACACTGAAAAATGGAGGTTGTCGCCGATGGCTGACAATAAAAACCCTATGATTTTCGACAGGTCCGACGGGCAGGAACTGAGGATCAATACCATAAACACATATCTGAAAAACCACTTTGGCTCAAAGGTCGTCAAGCTCTCCATCGATGGCGGTTTCACATGTCCCAACAGGGACGGAACCAAGGGCGTGGGAGGATGTCTTTTCTGTTCCTCCAGCGGATCGGGAGACATGGCTGACGGTTCAGGAAATATAAAAGCTGACTTGGATAATCAGATCAAGCTTCTTTCTGACAAATGGCCCGACGCTGCATACCTTGCCTATTTCCAAAGTCACACCAACACTTATGCACCGGTGGAGGAGCTGAGGCAAAAATACTATGAGGCATTGGAGCATCCTGCCGTAAAAGGCATCGCCATTGCCACAAGGCCTGACAGTATTTCTGATGAAGCTCTGGAGCTGCTGTCGGAGATCAACGAAAAAACGTTTATGTGGGTAGAGCTTGGACTTCAGACTATCCACGAAAGAACCATGGATGAAATGAACTTATGTTACCACCTTGGTGATTATGATGATACTGTATCAAAACTGCTGAAACGAGGTATCCGTGTAGTAACTCATTTGATACTGGGTCTTCCCGGCGAAACCCACGAAATGATGCTGGACTCAGTAAAACACGTCTGCAAAAATAATATATTCGGAATAAAACTCCATATGTTCAACCTGGTAAGGGGTTCTCAAATGGAACTGACCCATCCCGACTACGTTTCCTTCGAAAGCATAGATGAATATGTGGATCTGCTGATTTCCGCAGTGGAACTTATCCCTTCAGATGTCACCCTCCACAGGATATCAGGAGATGCACCGCGTTCGACTCTGATCGCACCTGAATGGAGCTACCGGAAGCGTACCATACTGAATACGATACATAAGGAAATGCGCGAGCGCAACACATGGCAGGGTCGACTGCTATAGCCGGAACAACCATTTCACCCAAACTTTCTTTTTGAGATCGTTTCGGCTGAAAAAGTACTAAGGTTAGTCCCATATAAGCGTATATTTTCTCTAAAACAACTCATGAACAACTCATGTTTCATCCCCTAAAGCTTAATTATTCCTTTTGGGGTGAAACATTTTGATTTTACTGCAAAAAATTAAAATGTTTCAGCCAAAAACAGTATATTTTCTGCATTTGGCTGAAACCACTTTTCCGCGATCTTTTCTATTCGTTCGGACCGAGTCTGCCTTCATTATAGTGCTTGCGGCACAACGATACATACATATCGTCTCCGCCCACCATGATCTGCTGACCACTCTTAACAAACTTGCCGTCGATGACTCTCGCCACCATTGTAGCTTTTCTGCCGCACCAACAGATAGTCTTGATCTCTTCGATCTTATCAGCATATATCAGCATATAATAAGACCCTTCGAAGAGCTCGTTTCTAAAATCATTTTTGAGTCCGTAAGCCAGGACAGGGATGTCAAAGCTGTCGACGATCTCTATCAATTCTTCCACATGATGCTTTTTGAGAAATTGACACTCATCCACTACCACACAGTCTATGGGTTCACGATCATTTTCTCTCATGAAGATTTCCAGGATATTGGTCTCATCGTTGACTATTGTAGCCTCCCTTGAGAGTCCTACCCTGGACGTGATCATTCCTTCACCGAATCTATCATCTATTCCCGGCACCAGTGCCAGTACCCTCTTGCCCCTTTCTTCATAGTTATGAGCCACCTTGATGACTTCTATGGATTTTCCGGCATTCATGGTGCTGTATCTGTAATATAACTGTGCCATAAGATACTCCTTTCTTCAAGCGAACATCGCAGAAAAAATGCATTGCCTAATAAAAAAATAAACCCTCGGACATTGTCAGCAAGGGATTATCTTCATATGTAGAAAATATCGCTCTCGATATTTTCGGAATATCAACAAAGGCAACCCCTAAAAAGAAAAGCGGCGAAGCCGCCTTTGTTATATATAAGTGGTGCCCAGACTCGGAATCGAACCAAGGACACGGGGATTTTCAGTCCCCTGCTCTACCTACTGAGCTATCTGGGCATATTTATCATTCGTATTAAGTTATATGGTGGGCCATCGGGGACTTGAACCCAGGACCTGCCGGTTATGAGCCGGACGCTCTGACCAACTGAGCTAATGGCCCAAATTTTAAAAAAATGGTCGGGGTGGCAGGATTTGAACCCGCGGCCCACTGGTCCCAAACCAGTTGCGCTACCAAACTGCGCTACACCCCGATATTAAATTGTTTTAAAAGAATGGCAGGGGCAGTAGGAATCGAACCCACGGCACGCGGTTTTGGAGACCGCTGCTCTACCAGCTGAGCTATACCCCTATAAGTGGCGGAGAAGATGGGATTCGAACCCATGCGGCCCTAAACGAACCCTAACGGTTTAGCAAACCGTCCTCTTCAGCCTCTTGAGTACTTCTCCAGGCTAAATTCTTTTTATATGGCGGAGAGGGTGGGATTCGAACCCACGGCCCCTTTCGGAGTCACTGGTTTTCAAGACCAGCTCC
>CAYTVH010000003.1:0-3851 GCA_964441805.1 uncultured Oscillospiraceae bacterium
GTCGCATTTGATCCTGTCAACTGCATCTGCTTCATCGAATACGATCTTGTTGGCTCCCGCTACTACGATCACTTTTTTCGGTCCGAATGCCATGGCAGCCACTCTGTTTCCCACGCCATCGATGTTGACCAGTTCTCCGTCCAGTGTAACTGCATTGGAGCTTGTGAGGAATACGTCTGAGAGCAGTGCCTGTCTTCTGGCTTCTCTGCCTTCTGCGGGGTCTGCATATGACATAGGGTCGTTCACATTATAGTTGCCTTCTTTGAGGATAGGCTTGATGCCGATCTGATCAAGGGTCAAGGATCCGCCCCATGCCACTTCTGCTCCTTCAGGGATGAGAGCCTTGACCTGCTGAGCCGCATCTTCTGCAGTCTCACAGTAATATCCCTTCATGTTTCTCTTTTCGAGATTCTTGATAACTGTGTTTATTCTAAGCTCATTTGCTTTTCTTACGTTAGCGTCCATAAGTTACCTCCCGTTTCCATCAACCATTAATTAGTGCCGCTTTCATTCAGCTTATCTATCATTCTCTCATCGCTGCGTCCTTCAAGAAATTCTGCCGCCTTCTTCATGGCGAATGCACCTGTCTCTTCGATGGTCTTGCCTTCAAGATCAGCCGCAACTACCGCTGCAGACACCATGTCGCCTGCGCCTGCCGTTGATGCAAAGGACAATACTCTCTCCGGTGCGATGATCCCTTCTGTTAATCCATCCTTGTAGTAAAGACCGCCGCCCTTGATGGTGATTATGGTTTTCTTGACACCCTTTTCTTCAAACCAGCTTCCCGCTTCCATCAGCTGGTCTGCACTGAGAACTGTTCTCCTTGCCATGGCTTCAGCTTCGACTCTTCCCGGCATGATGCAGTAGAAGTTTCCTGCTATCTCTCTGGCATTCACGGCTCCCCCATGGCAAGCAGGATCGAAGAAGAGTTTCACTCCTTCTTTGTTGCCATACTTGTCAGCAATGTACTCAAGGGTTTCCTTCGGCAGATTACCGTCGACAACTATCGCTTCTGCATCATCCAAAAGGGCAGCCCAGCCTTCCGCCATTTCCGGCGTGATTTTTTCATAGAGCTTGCTGTTTCCAAAGACCATCTGAGGGTCATTGAGTACGTTGAGTATCTCCACCTGCACCGGTGTGGACCCATCTACCATATTCATATATGAAGTGTCTACACCTTTTTTCTTCAGCTGTTCCATGACCGCAAGGCCCATGGCATCCTCTGCCGCAACTGATGCCAGCGCCACTTCCTTGCCCATATCCGCAAGGTTGCAGGCGATGGTAAATGCACTTCCGAAGTTTTCTATGGTGATGTCATCACCTTTAGCCGCTTTTGCCGCCACGTTGATGGATTCATAGTCGAATACGTCCCCTCCCATCATGGGCTGGTCGTAATCATCTCCCTGGGGGATCATCATCACCTTGACTTTTATTCCTGCTCCGCCTATAACTGCTATCATTTTTTTATTTCTCCTTACCGGACACCCTACGCATCCATTCCTTATTCTACAAATATACTTCCGCCGATGAACTCTCTTAATATCGAATTGTTCGGTATGGCCTTCTCATCTTCTATGACGTCAAAGAACCTTATAAATTTCAAAAGCCTTCGAGCTTCGCTGTATGCAGGCTCATCTGCACCTATTCCTTCAAGGAGCGGCTCTGCGTACTTTTTCAAAACTGCCAGCTCATAAGCCAGCGCCGTATTGAACACAACGTCTGCTTCACCGTTGAATGGGAAAATATTTTCATCTTCACCTGCTCTGACCTGTTTCCACTGCTCGATGGTGCCCGCCGCGGATTTTCCTCTGTACTTGTGATCCCTGACCATCCTTCTCAGCATCCTGGCATCGGTGGTCGGCACCCTGTTGTGGGTATCTATGTTGAGCTGAGTGAAAGGACTTATATATATCCTGAATTTCTCTTTGTCGTCTATAAACTCTGTCAGCTTGCCATTGAGGGCATGTATCCCTTCGATGACGATGGGTTGATTTTCTTTTATGGAAGTTATCCGCCTTCCGAAGATCTTCTTGCCGTCTACGAAATCAAATTCAGGCAGATCAACTTCCTTTCCTGCCAGCAGATCATTCATATTGCTGTTGAACAGCTCGATATCCAAAGCGCCCAGTCCCTCGTAGTCAGGCTTGCCTTCTTCATCAAGGGGCGTCTGCGCCCTTTCCACGAAGTAGTCGTCAGTCCCCATGTAAAGGGGCTCAAGGCCATTTACCCTAAGCTGTATGCAAAGGCGCTTGGCTGTTGTTGTTTTCCCGGAGGATGACGGCCCCGCTATGAGGACTATCCTCTTCTTTCCTTTTGTGATCATGTCTGCCATCTCGGCGATCTTCTTTTCGTGAAGGGCTTCCGAAAGCAGGATGAGATCCTTGGCCTTGCCTTCTTCAAGCTTATGGTTCAGATCAGGAAGATATGTTACGCCGAGAAGCTGCTGCCACCTCTTGGCATCGCTGAATGCCTGGTGGAGGTTCTTGTCATCTATATATTCAGGAACTTCATCCGGCTCCGTAGGATATGGGAATCTGAGCAGCACTCCCTCTGCATATTTCTTGAGCTCAAAATGTTCCACGTATCCGGCAGACGGTGCCATTACCCCATAGAAGAAATTCATGTAATCGTCCAGCTCATAGAACTTGGCTTTTTCTATATCCCGCGCCTTGGAAAGAAGCCTTTCTTTAACGGGGAAGCTGTGCGCTTTGCAGATGTCCACCGCTTCCTGCCTTGTGTACTCCTTCTTTATGATCGGGATGTCTGCCGCAACGATATCTCTCATCTTTTCTTCGATGGCTTTTATCTGGGCTTCCGTCACGGGTTCTTTTGTGTCGAGCAGCGTATACAGCCCCTTATTGAGGGAGTTGTCTATCTCAACGGTCACATCACCTAGGACATCCCTGACGGCTTTGAGGTAAACAAGGGAGATGGTATGCTGGTATGCCACGTACGCGCTGTGGGTCCTTATATCCAAAAGCTCAACTGTGGAGTCTTCTTCGATCATGAAGTTGAGCTCTTCATCTATCCCATTGATCCTGGCGATGATCACCTTGTACGGAAGGTGGTCCGCATATTCATTCACAAGTTCTTCTGCAGTTACGGGAGCATCTTTTGTTATATCCATATATCCGGCAGACGGCGCCAGCTTAAGTTTTATTATCATATCCCATTTCCTTTCACGTATATCTAATCGTGTTTGCAAAATTAGCTCATACATAAATAAGTATATCACATATGCAAAAAGAATGCGACAGCGGATAAATGTCCGCTGCCGCTTCCGGCGTTTTATTTTTCAAAGGGCTCTTCGCCTTCCCGGATATCTTCCTGCAAAGGCGCACTCTTATCTTCGCCAAGTTCTGCCCCATCCTCCGGCTCTGCCAGAGGCTGCGGTGCCACAGGTGCGTCGAACGGCTCCTCGTCCTTATCGAGGGCAATACTCCTTTCGAAGCCATCTGCTCTCGGAGAGCTGTCCCCGCCGCCAAAGCCGTCTCTTCTGAAACGATTCTCCATACGGCGCCTCTTCATCAGGTCGAATACCTGCCGCATCTCCTTCTCGTGGAGAGTCACTCCCCTCGACATATGCTCGTGATCAAGATCCCAGTCACGGATATCATACTTGGGCTGGCCGCCGTTCCAGCTTACAAGATTCAGTTCCTTGTTCCAGCCGGTGGAGTATGTAGATAATATCCCTATGTGCTCTACGATCTCAAATCGCACTTCTCTGTCGAATCCACTGTTCATTGCCATCTTTTATCTCCTTTCCTTCTCCATTTGTAAATAATTTGAAGTAATACCACTTTTTGTATGCATATATTACTATATATGGCAATATTTGTCAATAGGTTTTT
>CAYTVH010000003.1:3951-22127 GCA_964441805.1 uncultured Oscillospiraceae bacterium
TCTTATTTCATCGCAGCCTTGATCATTGCGGGCAGCTTCCTGCACTTTTCTTCTGAGATGGATGCTACTGATACTCTCAGGCCCTTTGCCAGCGGAACGATGAACAGTCCCTGCTTTTCCAGTTCTGCACTGATGGCGTCAGGTTCTTCGCATGGGATGGAGATGAAGAACCCTGCATCGAACGGTACTGTTTCGAGACCTGCTTCCTTTGCGGCTTCTTCGAATGCTCTTCCTCTTGCGATGAGCATGTCTCTGTAGTGGGCTCTTTCTTCGTTTACCCTTTCGAGAAGTCCCGGGTCACCGTATATCCTTGAGAGGATGACCTGTGCAACCTTTGCACTGTTGGACCATGAACCTCTTGATGAATATTCGCATACTCTCTTGAATTCTTCTGCGATCTCAGGAGTTTTAGCGATGCAGATCATGGCGCCGCATCTTGTTCCGTAGAGAGTATATGTCTTGGAAAGGCTGTATGCCACGATGGAAATAACGTTCACAGGAAGTTCCTCAAGCTTAGGCAGGAATCTTCTGTATTCTTCTTCGTCGCCTGCGAAGTCTATATATGCAGCGTCAACGACCAGGGCTATTGCCTTGCCGCACTCAGCTGCCTCTGTAAGAACTGCCACAACATTATCCCAGTCTTCCAGTGTGAGTGAGTATCCTGTAGGATTGTGGGCAGGAGTGTTCATGATGATGACGAGACTTTCCTGCACGGCCAGAAGCTGGTTCACCTTGGTTTTGAAAGACTCTGTGTTGAATTTTCTTTCGGCAGTGAAGAATTCGAATGTATCGATGGATCTTCCGATTTCTCCTGCGATAGTATTGTATGGCGCCCAGTGCCAGTCACTTGTCAGGACCTTGTCTCCGCCGTCTGAGTAGTTGGAGATAACATTTCTGAGAGATCCTGTTCCGCCCGGTGTTGCCACCGCTTCAGTGAAGCCCTTTGGCTGGTGAACTCCGAATGCCGCCTTCTGTACCGCTTCCTTGAATGGTGCGATACCTCCGATAGGGGCGTAGTCTGCGTAATCCCTCGGACTCAAGTGCTTAAACACTTCGTCTACAGATGAAAGCACCACCAGTTCGCCTTCGTCGTCAAGGAGTGAACCGATAGTAGCATTGATAACCTTATCAGCGCCTTTTTCAGCGATCATCGCTTTGGCTCTGTTGCTTATTCCGAAAATCTTATCTTCGTGTGGAATATTTCTTCCGTTGCTTCTTGCTAAAATATACTCTGACATTTTGTCACCTCACAAAAAAATTCAAATCGCATCCATAATATCACGTTGATCTTTTTATTACAAGTAATTAGCAGGATTAATTCAACTTGGATACAGTATTAAAATCCTTTTCTCTGTCGATACTAAAATCATTGGAGGTGAAGCATACATGAGACAGGACAAGAAAAAAAGCGGCAAGCCTGCGGCGGCGCTGGTCCTCTGTTTCTGCCTGATGGCCATCGTATCCATCATGGTGGTAAATAACAGCATCAACAAAATCAAAAGCAGCATGGAAACAGCCGATGTCGTTAAAAAGCAGGCTGTGGAAGAAACAGATGAAAGTACAGAAACCACACCCGAAGTTGTGGACAGCAGAGAAAACATAGATGGATCATCCGACGGGACTTACGGGGATGCAAATCAGCTTCCGGATTATATTTTTCCCGTTGACGGAGAAATCATCATGGGATATTCCATGGATATGCCTGTATACTGGAAGACCCTGGATCAATACATGACCCACAGCGGCATCGACATAGCAGCAGAAAAAGATACTCCGGTCCAGGCATGTGCCGGCGGGACTGTAACAAAGATAAGTGATGGCAGCGGCATGGGCGTCACGGTTGAGATCAACCACGGCAACGGTCTCATATCTGTCTACAGCAACCTTGCGGCCGATGGTCTTATCGAACTTGGCGAAGTTGTGACTCAAGGTCAGGTCATAGGCAAAGTTGGTCAAAGCTCCATGTTCGAATTTGACAGCCGGGATCACCTTCATTTTGAAATGTTAAAGGATGGTAAGGCAGCAGATCCTAACGATTATTTGAAATAGATGCCGCAGCTTATTCAGAAAACCAAAAAAGTGTAACGAAGGTGTTACACTTTTATTTTTACATAATTTATATTCTTTCCTCTTTCTCTGAATCTGTCTTCGTACTCGGTGGTGGTCAGCCGTGATTCAAAGTCGCTGTTATGGAGATCTCTGGTCTGTTCCGTGATCTCATAGCCTGTGGCCTCTATCTCTTCAAGGGCAGAATCATAGAGAGCGTCGTTGTCCGTCTTGAATTCCACGAAGCCGCCATCTTTAAGAGCCCAGGCATAGTCCTTGAGCCTTTCTCTGTATGTCAGGCGTCTCTTTGCATGGCGAGCCTTGGGCCAAGGATCGCTGAAATTCAGGTATATACCCGAGAGCTGTCCTTCTTCGAAAAGGTCATCCATGGTGTGGACGAAGTTGAGCATGAACTTAAGGTTGGAAAGGTCGGCGCCGCCCTCTGCCAGCTCTCTCGTCTTTTCCAAGGCGCGCAGGATGACTGTCTCCTGACCTTCTATGGCGATGAAGTTCTTGTCAGGGTTGGCAAGAGCTTTCTTTATGATGAAGTTGCCTTTGCCGCATCCGATCTCGAGATAAAGTTCTTTATCATCGTTGAAATAGTTCTTGCTTGGAGAGAGGCTCTCCCCTTCATCAGCAGCATTTCTTACATCTTCTCTGAATGTGCTTATATTGGTATATTTCACTTCCGGCTGGATCATGTAGTCGCTGCAAGCCGCAAGCCTTGTTTCCATGTTTTTAGCTTTTCGCTGTCTCATCTATTTATGCCGGCTTCGCCGGACTCCTTTCTATTGGTCGTTACATCAGCACCCGCTGAGCTATGATCGCCGCCAGGAACAGTATATACAGGAGCGAAGCAGCAAGATCATTCTTGCCAAGCTTCATACCGTTCATCCTCGTCCTCTTGATGTCTCCGCCGTAGCATCTTGCTTCCATGGCCATGGCCAGGTCCTGGGCGATCCTGAATGCACTTATGAAAAGGGGCACCAATATAGGGATCAGGGCTTTCGCTCTGCTCATGAGGTTGCCTGTTTCAAAGTCTGCACCTCTTGCCTGCTGGGCTTTCATGATCTTGTCGGTCTCTTCGAGGAGAGTCGGGATGAATCTAAGAGCTATGGTCATCATCATGGCAAGCTCGTGGGCCGGAACACCTATCTTCTTGAAAGGCGAAAGGAGCGCCTCGATGCCGTCAGTCAGACTTATGGGTTTGGTGGTCAGGGTCAACAACGAGGATCCTATAACCAGGAGTATAAGTCTTATGGCCATGAAGATGGCAGTCCTAAGACCTTCCCTTGTTATCTCCAGGAACCAGAAGGATACCAGCACTTCACCCTTTATCATGAACATATTGATTATGAGGGTAAAGGATATGATAAGAAATACAGGCTTCAGGCCTCTTACGATGAAGCTGAGCGGCACCTTTGATATGATGATCACCGCCGCAAGCCCCGCTGCCGCTATGGCAAAGCCGATGAAATCCTGAACCACAAAAAGGGCTACGATATACAATAACGTCGCCATTATCTTGATTCTTGGGTCCAGTCTGTGGATCCATGAGCTTCCCGGAAAATATTGTCCGAGAGTGATGTCTCTTATTGCCATTATCTCTTAACCTTTTTTCAATGCTTTAGCTATTTCATCTGCCGCTTGATCCATGGTGAGGCAGGTACCATCTATATCCATCCCCGCTGCCTTGAGCCTGGATACGATTTCCATGGAGTCCGGAACATCAAGACCCATTGCCTTGAGCTCCTCACTTCTTGAGAATACTTCCTGAGGTGTTCCGTCCATCACCAGTCTTCCGTGATCCATCACAAGGACCTTGTCGGACATCCTGGCGATGTCATTCATATTATGTGATACGAGAAAGACTATATTCTTTTCATTCTCGTGGATGTGCTTTACCATGTTCAATATATCTTCATGGGCTTTAGGGTTGAGGCCTGCAGTGGGCTCATCAAGGATCAGCACTTCCGGCTTCATGGCTATGACGCCCGCAATGGCCACACGGCGCTTTTGTCCGCCCGAAAGCTCGAATGGCGATGCGTTCTTTATGGCATGGTAGTCAAGTCCTACCATTTCTACGGCGTCTTCTACCCTTGCGTCTATCTCTTCCTGAGAAAGACCCAGGTTGCCCGGTCCGAATGCCACGTCTTTGGCCACCGTCTCTTCAAAGAGCTGATATTCGGGATACTGAAACACAAGACCGATCTTCCTTCTGATGTCTCTCATGACAACACCGTCAGCCGTGATGTCGGTATCTCCGACGATTATCTGGCCGCTCTTTGGTTTGAGAAGGCCGTTGAGATGCTGCATCAAAGTGGATTTGCCGGAACCTGTATGACCTATGACGCCAACAAGCTGTCCGTCTTCAGCCTTAAAGGTCACATCTTCGACAGCCACCGATTCATGGGGCAGCCCTTCGCTGTATATATGAGTTAAACCTTTTACTTCTATCGACATAAGTGTTCCACCATCTCATCTATAGTCAAGATGCCTTCCGGGATGTCCATATCCCTTTCTCTAAGCTTCAGCGCCAGTTCCACTGCAGGAGGGACTCCAAGGCTAAGGTCTTTAAGTTCTTTGGACCTGAGGAATATTTCATCGGGCGTTCCGATCATCTTAAGGACTCCATCGTCCATTACTACGATCTTATCTGCCTGAGCCGCCTCTTCCATGAAGTGGGTTATGAGCAGCACTGTTATGCCTTTGGCGTTGAGCTTTCTTATTACCTCAAGAACTTCCTTTCTGCCTTTAGGGTCAAGCATGGCTGTCGGTTCATCGAAAACGATGCACTCAGGTTCCATGGCAACAGCACCTGCTATGGCAATGCGCTGCTTTTGACCGCCCGAGAGAAGATGGGGAGCCTTCTTCCTATGCTCATACATCTCTACACCCATGAGGGCTTCGTCAACGCGCACTCTGATCTCGGCAGGATCTATGCCAAGGTTTTCAGGGCCGAAAGCCACATCGTCTTCTACGATGGAAGACACGATCTGGTTGTCAGGGTTTTGGAACACCATGGCAACTCGCTGACGGATCTCCCAGATATTTGCTTCATCTGCCGTGTCAAGTCCATCCACGTATACCTTGCCGGATGTGGGCGTAAGAAGTCCGTTGATGTTCTTTGCCAGAGTGGATTTGCCGGAGCCGTTCTGACCGATAACGGCGGTAAAGCTTCCCTTCTCCACCGTAAAGCTGACATCATCTATGGCTCTTATGGTATGTCCGTCTTCGTTCTTTATATAATCAAATACCAGATTTTCTATCTTTATGAAATCTGTCATCTAAATTTCCTTTCGCAGCCGGTGCTACTTTCTTCTATGCCCCGTAGTAGCTATCCAGCCATTTCTTCATAGTATATGCATCTGCCTGTCCCGGAGCGGAACTTTCTTTTCCCGATGCAAATGTCACGTAGGATCCGTATCTTCCGCCTGCAACTCTTGTTACCATTCCCGCTTCTCCCATGGCGAGCATGATGAGGGGGCCTATGTTGTGTTTGGTCAGAAAAGCTGCCGCCTTCAGCAGGTTCTCGGCATCTGTCTTGTCTGCAGCCATGGCTGCGATCTTGCAGATGTCTGCCCCTGCCTTGTACATTTCTTTGACGATCTCCACAAGCTCTGCAGGCGATGGCATCTTCTCAAAATCGTGATGAGAAAGGATCACTTTGACTCCATGGAGATGGGCCTCATCGATCTGCTCCCTCAGCCAATCTTCATGAAATACACCATCTTTATCATAGAGTTCTATATCTATAAAATCCACCAGTTGAGTTTCAACTGCGATGCCGTATACGCTTTCCAGCTGATCCCTTGTGAGGCTCACCTTTCCCCCCTGTTTTTCGGATCTTACGGTAAATATGACAGGCTTCTCTCCTGTAATATAATCTATGTCATCAAGGATCTTGACCATATCAAGATACCCGTTTTTGTCACTGAGATATTTATCCAGTTCTTCGATGGATGAGAGATAATGATCTGCCCTCCATTCAACCATATCGCAAGGAAGCTCTTTTATGGCTTCACATTCCGCTATGATATCTGACGGCTGCTGCGACACCACCGGCACCGCAACTTTAGGTCTTCCCGGCTTTAAGATCAGTTCTCTTACTTTGAGTTCGTTCATAGTATCAGCCTTTCACTTATATATACGTATATTTACGTAAATTTTATTGTATCATTCTTTAACTGTTTTGGAAAGTGGATATTATGCCTTTTTTACCGGCTGCCTATAGGTAAAAAAGGACTTTGCAGATGTCCTGCAAAGAGCTTCTGCAAGCACCAGAGCAAGGACCATCCCAACTGCGAACTGACCTATGTTCCACGGCACTCCCAAAGCTGCCACTACCCAGTTGCCGTACATGATGCCTTCGGCAGCATAATATCCTACTGTCATGAGTGCTCCCCCAACGATCATGCCTATGATTTCCATGGAGATTATCCTGCTGCGCTTATCCTCACCTTTTTTGAAGGCTGCTTCTATGATAAGGCCGAGAACTATAGCCATTATGCCTTTTATGCAAAAAGTCCAAGGTGCCCATGCGGCAAACCCTCCGAGGATATCCCCAAACATTCCGCCGAAAGCTGCTGCGGCCGCACCGTATTTCCATCCCAATATGAGCACCGCCAGGAATATCATGGCATCTCCCGGATGCACGTATCCTTGAGTAAATGGTATGGGTATCCTGATAAACATTATGGCTACTATGATAAGGCACATCATCATTGCTGTAAGAACCAGCTTGGATGTGCGTGTGTTTGTCTTCATGATATCTCCTCTTTTCACAATAAATTGTTTGCTGTATAATATGATACAGGAGAAGTGTATATAATTAAATATACAGAAATAATTATTTTTATATATACAGTTAGGAGTTTTGATATGAAAGCCATACTTCCCGTACTTGATGAAAACAGAAAAAGACCGTATTATCTGCAGCTTTATGACTACATAAGCGAAGCCATAATCCGCGGTGAAATAATGGAGGGAGAAAAACTGCCGTCCCTCAGAAGCCTTTCAAAATCAACGGGTCTGTCCATCACCACCGTGGAGCAGTGCTATAATCAGCTCCTTGTTGAAGGTTACGTATACAGCAAAGCCCAATCAGGTTATTACGTGGACAAGGTCTTTTCCCACTCCAGCAAAACTGTACCTGTCGGCAAATACAGTTCAGAAGACCAAGTGTCATCCCGGTTCCCCATGGTCACCGATGAGGCTCCCGACCTCAAGTATGACCCCGACTGCTTTGATTTCAACAAATGGAAGAAATGCATGAACAAGGTACTTACCGAGGACTCCTATTCCCTTTTCTTTGAGGGTGACCCGCAGGGAGAGAAGGTCCTCCGCGCACAGATAGCGGCGTACCTTTACATGTCCAGGGGCGTATCATGCAGCCCTCAGCAGATCATCATCGGCGCAGGTACTCAGCAGATCACAAACCACCTGGCCACCATCCTGAGAAAGCTGGGCATAGAGCACGTTGCCCTTGAAGATCCGGGCTACGTGCCTGTGCGAAACATCTTCCGAGACAGAGGTTTTGCCATAACGGATGTGGCCATGGCAGACGACGGTCTCATCATCGAAAAGCTCCCTGCCAACATCAGAACGGCAGCATACGTAAGCCCCTCCAACAATGTGTTCACGGGAGCTGTGATGCCGGTCGGCAGAAGGTACGAGCTTCTTAACTGGGCGGAAGCAAACAACAGCTACATCATCGAAGACGACTACGACAGCGAGCTCAGATATTTCGGCAAGCCCATCCCTGCATTAAAGAGTCTTGAAGGCAGTGACAGGGTAATATATCTCGGCTCATTTTCCAGCACCCTGTTCGCAGCAGTCAAGATAAGTTACATGGTGCTTCCCGATGAAATGGCTGAAATGTTTTCTTCGATGGCAGGGGACTACTCCCAGACCTGTTCCAAGGTTGAGCAGCTCACACTGGCCATGTTCATGGAAACAGGAAATTACCGGACCCACATCAAGAAGCTCCGTAAGCTTTATTCCCAAAAGCTCATGGCCGTTACTGAGGGATTTGCGGCAGAAGCTGCCGATTTCATCGAAGTACGCAACACATCTTCAGGTATGAACGTGATCCTCAGGGTCGATTCGGATAAGGACGCGGCTCAATTAAAAAAGGAAGCCGAAATTCTCGGCCTCCCTGTTTCGATCCTTGAAAAAGATCTTCTTATTCTTCATTACAGTCAGCTTCCTCTGGGAGAGATCCCGTCTCTTCTTCAAAAGCTGGCAGCTCTATGGCGGTCATGAGCCGCCTTTTTCTTATTATCTGGAACGCTGCCAAAAGCAAGATGGAAATAATCGTAACGGCTATCCCCGCCAAAAGTCCCGGAGGTGTGAACGTGAGACTTATATCATGATCCCCCTCTTCCAGCGGAACAGATATGAACACTCCACCTGTAAGCTCCTGTATCTTCTTGTTCTTGCCGTCCACTTTCAGCTTCCATCCTTTATCATAAGGGATGGATGTGACTAAAACGCCGCTTTCTTTAGCTGTAACGGTTCCTTCGATATGGTTATCGCCATGGTCCGTCACGGTCAACATACTGTCAGAAAGGATCTCATATGCCTTATCCCATGTGTCATAGTCAAGGCTTCTGACATGGCATGTGATATCTCCCGGGGTCCCTTTGTTGTAATCGACTGTGATCTTAAAGGTCTTGCCCTTCTTGATGGTGCCAATGTTTACGATGGATCCGCAGTCACTTCTTATGTCGATATCCTGAAGGCTGTTGCCATTGCTTGCCGTAATGTATTTGGCATTGGATGCTTCGATGAAGACGTAATATTTCTGGGTCTTTTCGGAAGTGTATTCCAGCGTCACCTTGCAGGTGCTTCCGGTATCCTGTGATTTGACGGACACTTCACCGTCTGCAACCACTTCAGCTTTGGCATTTCTTGTTGTGATCTCAGGTTCGGCGACCCTTTCAAACACTTTGTTATAGGTGTTGTCTGTGGCTGCTCTTACGTAATCATCCAGCACTGCGAAGGGATCTTCACTTCCCGTATCCCACGTTCTTATGGTCCCGCTCGTCATATATCCTATGGAAAGCGGATATTTGCTTTCGTACAGCTTCGAATATCCTGATTCGCTCACCAGGGTGAAGTCGGGATCTTTTATTTCTTCATTCTTGGCTATGAGGTATTTGATATTCAGCATCGCATTGTTTACAGGCGATGTCTGGTTGTAGTTGAATCTGTTCCTTTCAGGGCCTCCATCCAGACCTATCTTTTCCATGAGATAGGAGGTGTCGGAATTGATGGACGAAGAGAACTGAGATATGCCTTTGTAGTGATACATGGCAGGACTGTTGAGGGTATATAAGTAGTCCATTTCAGTTCTTGCAAACTCATCGCTTGTGGAGGCAATGAGATCCGTTATGTCTTCGCTGTTTGCAAAGTAGCCTTCCCTGTAGCTGTTTCCGATCCTGTCAAAGGAAGTACATGCGCCTGCCAGCATTTCGGCCACCACAAGCACCACTATGAGAAGGGAAAATGCAGACTTCATGATGTAGTCTTTTCTGTAAAGGATAACTACCGCACAGTAAAGGATGAGCCATGCCATGCCGCCATAGAAGAACAGGTTGTCATTGAAATCGAGTTTGGTCAGAAGCTTCTGGGCGATGAGGTAGTATACTGTTCCGATGGCAAGTATCGCCCATACATGTTTTATCTTGAATTCATCTTTTCTTCTTATCATCTTATATGCCATACCGATCAGTATGAAGCATATGATGAATGTGTATCTATATGGCAGCTGATTGGGAAAATGCAGTCCGTGCCATAAAAAATCCAGCTTGTTGAGATTGAGGCTCAAAAACATGAACAGCAGGAAAATTCCGTTTATGGCTTTTTCCCTGAGGCTTATGGTTTCACTCAATGCATAAAGCACTGCCATTATCACGACGATCATGCCGCAGTAAAGGTTAGGCAGTCCTTCCCTGAATGTCAGCTCTGTATATGGCAACAGCTGGTTTAGAACATCCAGTGCGTCGTTATATATCTGCCACTTTTCAGGCATCTGCGAAGAGATGTAATATGTGCTTTGCATGCTGATATATGTCGGAAGCAGCATGACAGATGCCATGGTTACACCCAGCAAGGAGTAACCAACAGCTTTGCATGTGGTTACGGCGCACTTCTTTGCACCGCCTCCGCGAACTTTGAGGAAGTACAGAGCCGGATAGTAGAACATTATGAATATGCATACCATGATGGCCATGTAGTAATTGGAGAATACCGTCAGGGCCAGAGATACCACATACATCACTGCTCTGCCGTCGTCTATTATCTTATTGAGGCCCAGGATGCAAAGGGGCAGAAGGGCCACCGCGTCCATCCACATGATGCACCAGTAGTATGCCAGCACATATGAACAAAGGGCATACAAAGTCGCAAATGCCACAGTTACCATGTTGCATTCTTTTTCCTGATATCTGAGGTAAACGGCCATGAAGCTTCCTGCAAGACCGATCTTGACGAGGAGAACTACTGTGACTCCTTCCATGATAAGATTCTTGGGAAACAAAACCAGGAGCAGATTCAACGGGCTTGCTCCGTAATATGCCAGCAGGTTCCAAAAGTTGGATCCTCCTGCACCGTTCCAGGTATAAAAGAGGTTTCCGCCTTCCTGAAGCTTGTACTGAAGTTCTGAAAGGAATGGCACATACTGGTGATACATGTCGATAACCGCGATCTGATTATCACCAAAAGGATATATGCCTGTAACAGCAAAAGCCATGGTAACGATCAGGACCGGTATGGCAAAAGAAAGAAATATTAACTTGTTGCTTGCTAAAAATCCTTTTACTCTACTCATCCAGATCGCTTTCCTTTTCTATATATATGGGTCTTCTCTTGGCTTCCATATACATTCTTCCAATATATTCACCCATGATGCTCAGCACCGCGATGATCAGTCCGCCGAAGAATAAAATCAGGCAGATTATCGATGCGTATCCCGGTACGTCCTTGCCCATGATAAGTGTCTTGAGTATTTCTATTATGAGGTAGATGGCAGCGCCCAGGGTAGTTATGCCGCCGAACACTCCAACGGCTTTAAGGGGTGTCGCCGCAAAATCTATGAACCCTGCGATGGCATATTTGGTAAGGCCCCAAACAGACCATTTGCTCTCCCCTGAGATACGTTTCACATTCTCGAATTCTATCCATCTTGTGTCGAATCCGATCCACGCAAATATGCCCTTTGAGAACCTTTGGTTTTCAGGCATGCTGACGATGGCCTTTATCATCTTCTTATTCATCATCCTGAAGTCCACAGCCCCGTCTATTATTTCTATATCGCTGAAGCGATTCATTATCCTGTAAAAAGCTCGTGCGAATATGCTGCGTATCTTCGGCTCACCTTTTCTGGTGACACGTCTTGCAGCACAGCTGTCGCAGCCTGTTTCTTCTGTGATCTTTATCATCTCCCGGATGAGCTTAGGCGGATGCTGAAGATCTGCATCTATGATGACTGCATGATCGACGTTTCTGTCTTTGGCTGCTTTGAGCCCTGCATACATGGCAGCTTCCTTACCGAAGTTGCGGCTGAAGGAAATATAGTGTACGCTATCATGGTTTTTGGCAAGATCCTTGATCTTTTCCGGCGTATCATCTTCACTGCCGTCGTCGATGAATGTGCAGCTGAAAGCATATCCTTCTATGGATGATATGGCTTGCTGCAGCTCATCAAAAAACGGTTCTATATTATCGCCCTCATTATAGCAGGGCACTACTATGTCTATTGTTTTGAGTTTATCTTTTGACATATTCTTTTCCTCATTCCACAGGCATCACATTCATGCCGTCGGTCTGTGTCACCTCTCCTGTGCTGTCAATGAATGAAGCCTGGATATTCTTTTCGGGGTACTCCTGCTGCAGCCTTTTTATGAATTCGACGGCATCATCTCTGCCTAAAATCAGGCATGCCGTTGAAACCGCATCGCAAAAGCCCGAGTTGCCCTTTGAAGCAGTGATGGTCACAGCTTCCAGATCAGTCACTGCCGAATACCCTGTCTTGGGATCCAGTATGTGATGATATATCTTGCCGTCTTCTTCAAAGTTTCTTTCATATATGCCGGATGTTACAACGGTAGCATCTGTGACCTGAACAGTGCCGATCAGCTCCGTTCTGTCCGTGAACGGTCTTTCGATACCGATGGTCCAAGGAGTGTCTTCTGCCTTCTCACCTATAACGACCACGTTGCCGCCAAGGTTTATGACTGCCCTTGCCACCCCCTGCTCCTGGAGATATTCGCAGACCTTGTCAGCGATGTAGCCCTTTGCAACTCCGCCAAGATCTATCTGAGCATCGCTGTCCGATAATATGACTTTGCCTCCGCCTGTTGTCACATTTTTATAGCCGACATGGGGCAGTGCTGCTTGGATGTCCGCGTCTGCGGGGACTTGCGGATCTTCGCCCTTGAAATCCCAAAGTTCAGTCACTTTGCCCACTGTAATGTCGAACACTCCGCCGGAAAGATGGGAAACTGTGGTCGCCATCCTTATTACTTCCACCGTTTCATCGGAAACTTCTGTCCACTTGCCACCGGCGCTGTTGATCTTTGACACGTCACTGGACTCGATGGTTCTGCTGAGCATATTCTCATAGTCCCGCATGAGGGCGAAGCTGTCTTCCAGGATCTGTTCGGCATCGCTTTTCTTCATATCGTCATAGATCGCTATTTCACATGCCGTGTCGAGACAAAAGTCTGATTTTGAAACTGCTTCCTCGCCACCGCACGATGTATGTGTTATAATGATAAAAGCTGAAAGAACTATCATCAGCAGGAATTTTTTCATAGCTTTTCCTCCGGAGGTTTCAATGGTCAATAATCATAAACTGATCAAAAAAGCAGATATCATATTGGCAGCAGCCCTCATCGTTATCGGGCTTGCCATGTCATATTTCCTGTCATTTGGTCAGGAAACCGGCAGTGAGCTGGTTATCAGCGCAGGCGGTGAAAAATTCGGTTCCTACTCTCTGCACGAAGACAGGGAAATAGTCATCGAACAAAATGACCATATAAATAAGGTTACCATAAAGAATGGTACTGTTTCAATGGCTTTTTCCGATTGTCACGGTCAAGATTGCATCCGGCAGGGAGAAATCTCCCTATCGGGGGAAACTATCATATGTCTGCCCAATAAAATCGTAGTTGAAATCACCGGCGGTGAGCCTGCATACGACTCCATATCGAAATAGTTGCCGGTCCGTCAAAGGGCGGTGTGTGTGGTGTGCGTGTGTGCGCGTGGTGTGCGTGCGATTGTCATTTTTTAATAAAAGTCATTATTTAGCCAACAGAATTGGCGTTTCTGTTGGCTTTTATATTGGTTTTATTTATCTTGGACAACAAAACTTGATTTTAACGTCATTATATGGCAAATTTCCGCTTCAAATTGCCGTTTTATTGTCATTTTTTAATAAAAGTCATTATTTAGCCAACGATCTTGATAACGCGATCGCTGATATGGTTGACCATCGGCAGGTCGTGGGCTATGAAAAGTATGGCCAGATCATTTTCTGTCGACAGTTTCTTGAAAAGATGGACTATCTGGGCCTGAGTGGAAACATCGAGGCCTGTAAGAGGTTCATCCGCTATGATCACATCGGGTTTTGTTATGATGGCCCTCGCTATAGCCACTCTTTGTCTTTGTCCGCCTGATAATTCATAAGGCTTGCGGTCAGCCAGTGAAACATCCAGCTCTACCGCTTCCATGGCGGCATTTACTGCTTCGCTAATCGCTGTTCTGTTTCGGCGGCCTGCGATTCGCAGCGGCTCGGCGATGATTTCCCTGACTGTCATCCTGTCATTGAAGGCTGCGCCTGTATCCTGAAAGATCATCTGGATGTTAGTGCCGTCTGCGATATCGATCACCTTCCCGGCCCTGTCCGCAGTCTTATTATCGTATTTTTCCAGCCCCATAATACATCTGGCCAGGGTCGACTTGCCGCAGCCTGATCGGCCCACAAGCCCGACTATCTCTCCTCTGTTTATGTCGAGGCTGAAATCCTTCAGCACGTGGTGTTCAGTCACCTTGTCTATCTTAAAGGAGACGTTGAGATCGCGAACGGAAATGAGCTGCTCCTCGTCCGGCGCTGTAGCATTCCCTTCAGCCACGCCGTGTCCCCTGTGATGATGGCCGCGGTTCTTTTTGTAATCAAGATATCCCAAAAGCTTCCTTGTGTATTCGTGTTTCGGTGCTTTGAAAACTTCCGCGACGGCACCTTCTTCCACCAGTATGCCGTCTTTCATTATGGCAACCCTGTCGGCGATATCCTCAACAAGGCTCAGATCGTGGGTAATAAAAAGTATGGCAACGCCTGTCTTCATCTGCACATCCTTCAGCAGTTTCAGGATTTCTTCCTGGGTTTCTTCGTCGAGAGCTGTAGTCGGCTCGTCTGCAAGCAGCACTTTTGGTTCTGCCGCCAGTGCAATGGCGATGACTATCCTCTGTCGCATACCGCCCGAAAACTGGTACGGCATCTGGCTGTATCTCTTCTCTGCGTCCGGGATCTGCACCAGCTCCATCAGCTTGATCGCCTGCGCCTTTGCATCAGCCTTATCGAGGCCTTTGTGGATACGCAAAACCTCCGCTATCTGCTCGCCCACGCTAAATGCCGGGTCCAGGCTGGTCATGGGATCTTGGAAAACCATGGCGATGTCCGCCCCGCGCTTTGTCTGCATCTGGGTTTCGGTAAGGGGCACCAGATCTTCTTCCTCCATCAGTATCTCGCCCCGGCGGATCCTTCCCCTGTCGCAAAGGATCTTCAGCATGCTCTTGCAAAGGACAGTCTTACCGCAGCCGGACTCTCCCACCAGAGCCAAAGTTTCTCCTCTGTCGAGGCTGAGGCTGACGCCTTTGACAGCCGTCAGTTCTCCTGCCGGATTTTCAAAAGACACTATTAAGTTGTTGATCTTAAGCAGTTCGCTCATCAGTCAACTCCGTTTCGCGACGCTTACCGCCGCATATCATTATGTTACTCTGTTATGGTCCATTCATGGATGTTCCAAAAGATACCTACGCCGTGGTGACCGAGAACCGTGTCTTCTGTTATACCTGTTATATTGTCTGCACCTGCGTAGATGGCATCGATGTATGCGATGAATGTATATGCAGGGTCATGGCCAAGTTCTTCCTGAAACTTTGCGTAAAGTGCTTTTCTTGAAGCGTCATCATCGGTCTGTCTTGCGGCTGTCAGAAGTCTGTCCACTTCAGCATTGGAATATCCGTTGTAGTTGGCGCCCTTGTCTGTGCCGAATACTTTATATGTATGATCATCCGGGTCAAATGGACTTCCCCATCCGATAAGGTATGCGTCCTGTCCTGCCCAGTCGACTTCTGCGGGAACTTCCACCTTCACGTCTGCACCTATGTCGTTCAGATTCTGAGCACAAATATTTGCCATATCTATCCTCACCTGATCGCCCTGGGCACAGTTGATGGTGAAGCTGAGAGTCTGTCCGTCCTTTTCATAGATGCCGTCAGTATTCTTCTTCCATCCTGCCTGCTCTAAGAGCCCCTGCGCCTTTGCAGGGCTGTAGCCGTATTTCTCTATGTTTTCATTGTAGTATGCACCTGCCTGAAGGGGTGAATATGCCACCTGTCCATGCCCCAGCAGCACACTGTCTATGATGGCCTGTCTATCGATGGCATAGCTGAGGATGGCCGGCAGCTCTGTGTTCTCTTTGAAGAACTCGCTGTTGAAATTGTACATGATGCCTCTGTAGTCGGAAGTTTTCATGGAATATACGTTGATGCCGGCTTTGTCTGCTAGGGATTTTTCCGCCTTCGGCGTTATCTGCGCAAAATTCAGCTCTCCCGATTCCAGCTGCAGTGCTCTGGCGTCGGTGTCTTCTACGATCTTAAAGATGACCGTGTCGATATTGGGCGTCCCCTGATAGTAATTGTCGAATTTCTCCATTACGATGGCCTGCCCCATGTCCCAGCTGACCATTTTATATGGTCCGGCACCTACGGAATTCTGATTGAAGCTTGATGTGGTCATGTCTTCGCCTTCAAGGATATGTTTCGGCAGGATGCCGATGGTCAGATAATCAGGCATTGCCGCGTTGGGTGCGGTCAGCACGATATCAACATGGGTGTCGTCGATGACCTTCACGTCTTTAACGTCTTCGAAGTTGGATGCATTTTCAGATCCGTTGGCAGGATCCTTTATGGCTTCTATGGTAAACTTGACGTCCTCTGCCGTAAGAGGCTGCCCGTCGTGAAATGTCAAGCCTTCTCTAAGAGTGAAGCTATATGTGTTGGTGGCTTTATCGAACGACCATTCTTCTGCCAGAGCCGGCACGACTTCGTTATCTCCATCATGGGCGGTAAGTCCTGCAAAGAGCAGCAGGTTGATCTCGCCGTGCTCATAAAGGGCAGGGTTGATGGCTGTATAATCGCCGCTGCCGTACACAAGGGTGTTGGCGTCATATGCAGTTTGAGCCCCGCCGCAGCCTGTAAGAAATGTGGCACTTGTTGCCATGATGATTGATACGATCACCGCAAGCAGTTTTCTTCCGAGATTTGATTTTTTCATATTTGAGTCGCTGGTTTTTATCATATTTTTCCTCTACATGAGTCTGTTTTTTCTGTTCCTGTTTCTCATATACTCGCCTATATCTGTGATGCATATGAGGGTAATAACCAGGAATATCCCCGGGATCAGCAGCGTCCACCAGGCTCCCGTGAGCATTGCCCTTTGGGAGAGGGACATGAGACTGCCCCAGGATATTATATCGGTAGGAAGACCCAGACCCATGAAGCTTAGGGTCGCTTCCATGGCTATGGCACTTCCTATGTTTGTGACTATCATGAACATTATGGCTGACATGAAGTTTGGCATCAGGTGCTTTCTCATGATGTAGAAAAAGCCTGCGCCCATGGTCCGTGCCGCCATGACAAAGCCTGCATTTCGCAGCTGCTTGACCTCGCTTCTTACCATCTTTGCCACTGCCATCCAGCCGGTGATGCCGATGACTACCGAGATGGATATCATGGTCGCATCGCCCCAGATCGCCTGGATGAAGATCACCATCAGTATCTGCGGTATGCTCATGAGGATCTCTGTGAACCTCATCATGAGATCGTCTATTTTGTTTGATGCCAGTCCCGCTGCAGTTCCGTAGATGACAGCTATGGCAGTGGATATGAGGGTCGCTAAAAGACCTACTGTTATGGATATCCTGCCGCCATGCCAGATGACTGAGAACAGATCTCTTCCCAGAGTATCGGTTCCGAATAAGTGGCTTGCTGACGGAGGCTGGCTGATCTGATCCAGCATCATGCGTGACGGATCGTATGGTATGAACAGTTCGCAAATGAGACAGCCTGCTATTATCACTGCCAGGATCGTGATGGAGATGATCGGAGGTCTTTCGTGAGGCCGCAGGAATCGGCTTCCGCCGGCCGCTGTCCTGTGATGTCTGCCGCCTGCCGCGCCCGTTTTGCTTTTTGCTAAACTCACAGTATCTGCCCCCTTTCCTCTTTCATCTCAGGGGACAACTTTTCATTTATTATCTGGGCCGCCATGTTGGCGATAATGACCATGGCACCGGTGATGAGGCATACCAGCATCAGCATGTTGTAGTCGTGATACTGTGCGCTTTCCACGGCCAGCTTACCCATGCCGGGATACGAGAATACCATTTCCACCACATAAGCCCCGCCGAGAAGATGGGGCAGAAATATAGCCATGATGCTTACGCAAGCCGGCATTATGTTTTTGAGGCAGTGTCTGTATATGATCTGTCTTTCGCTGAGACCTTTGACCTTGAGCATGAGGATGTAGTCCTTTGACATTTCATCGGACAGTTTGTTTCGCATAAGATAAGTGCAGTACCAAAGATGGGAAATGACGATGGCACTGATTGGAAGGATGAGGTGGATGAGCCTGTCGACGATCCCGCCTCCTCCGATGGTATTGGCGCCGCTCTGGGGCAGGATACCGAGCCCCACTGCAAATATGAGGACGAGGATCAGCGCAACGAAAAATTCAGGGATGCTGTTTGTTGCCACCCCGATACGACAAATGATTTTATCTATGATTTTCCCTTCCCGTCTTACGCAGAAAACTGCCAGGAGAAGACCAAGGGCAAATATCAGAA
>CAYTVH010000003.1:22227-46965 GCA_964441805.1 uncultured Oscillospiraceae bacterium
ACGAAGAAAACTATCAGAGACAGCACAAAGAGAGACAGTATGAGCTGTCCCGCTTTTTTTGCGATGTACTTGGCTGTCTGCGACTTTTCCATGTGACCTCCAATAAAAAACCACGAAAAATAACGTTCCGCATATGCTGACGCCGGGAACATTAACCTTCGTGGCTTTTCAGTTGACGCTTCATGCGCCGGTTACTTGATTATATTAACAAAATATGTGAATGTGGTCAAGGCGGCAACTGTAATCTCTGATAAATCACCCTATGATTTCGTCCAGTTTTCTGTCGATATCGGCTATGCTTAAAGGCCTGTTTTCTGATTCGTAAGTGATGAACAGATTATCACCGAGCACTATACCACATTCAGCATATTCTTCCAGCTTCTTAAGGTTTCGAAGCATGTATTTTTCATCGCTCACTTTTCCCAGATGCTCCCAATACACCAATCTTCTGCGTTTTCGATCCAGAATCGTGAAGTCCGGATACACGGTCCTGTGTTTTAGCGCTACTTCTGCATCATATCTGAAATACGCTCCTCTCTCCTCAAGTCTTGTAGCGATCATGGCTTCGGACTTGGATCTGGTGCAAAGATTTGACGGTGTGTAATGGGGTTTCTTGATCGGAAACTGGTTTGTTCTGTAAGTGGCCGCTGCCCAATCTTCCTCATTGATATCTCCCGCAAGAAATATCTCTATGCCTTTTAGTCCTTTGTATTGTCTAGGGAGTTCTTTCTCAATTGCTCTGGGATCATACAGGATATCACTGTCCATAAACCTCTTGCAAACCTTGATGCGCTGTTTCAGAAGCCTTAAAGCCTCCGTTGTATATCTACGCTTCTTTAGCTTCTTGATCAAGTTCCGATCCTTATCTGTTAACCGAACCTTGTATTGCTTTTCCTTTATCCTAACACATCTATATAAGTTACCATAAGAATCACCGGCCAGCGATCCTTCCGGAAGGAATTTTACCTCAACGAGTAATTTCCTATATAAATCCTCGCATCTTAACAATTCATCTTGCACATATCTGTGCAGCATTATTTCTCTATCCATATTCTCCCCCTAAAAATCGCACATTGATCTATTCCCACTGCTTTGTTTTACATTTTATCCCATTTTTGCTGTCAGCTCAACTTGTTTTTTCCATATTTTTACAACATTTTCGGTGTCTCTGTAACACGAGCACTTTTTTACAGTGTTGTTACACTTTTTTCAACGGTTTCAGGGTTTCACATCGCGTTATTTCGGGTTCAACAGACAGCATTGGGTTTTCAATTGCTCTAACCATTGAAAAAAGTGTAACATCTCAAAAAAATCAATGCCATGTTACAACTTGCTCACAAACGCATCCCAAATCCCATCAAATATGTTACAATACCTCTATGAACACTTACTCAAGCGCTAAAAAACTGACCATTGCTGCCCTCATGGCGGCTCTGGCTCTCATATTTTCTTATGTGGAGGTACTGATACCGTTCACCATCGGCATCCCGGGAATAAAACTGGGTATCGCCAATATCGTTGTGATCATCGCACTGTATTATCTGGGGGCAAGGTACGCCATCACCATCAATGTGATCAGGGTAATGATCGCGGGACTGCTTTTCAACGGACTGTTCGGTGCACTTTATTCACTGGCAGGTGCTATAGTCAGCTTCATCGTAATGGTGATTCTCAAGAAGACAAACATCTTCTCGGTAGTGGGTATATCCATGGCAGGGGGCGTTGCGCACAACCTGGGACAGATACTTATTGCCGCAGCACTGGTTGCCAACATCAAGATGTTCATCTACTTCCCTGTACTGATCATCTCCGGAGTCATTACCGGTGCCGTCATAGGTGTAGTGGCAGGGCTGATACTTGGGAAGCTGCCGTCACAGCTGCAGCAGCTATGGTAAACAAAAGCCGTAACCCTTTTAAAGGTTACGGCTTATTTTTATTCACATCTTCTCTCTTTAGCTCTGTTGATATGGATTTCCATGGCAAGGGCTCCCGCCTTCACATCTTTATCCTTGAAAGCCTTGAATATGGCTCTGTGTTCTTCCAGAACTGTCGCCAGATAGTTATCGTCATACACCGATGCCATCCCTTTGTACCTCAAATAGTTCTGATATGACGACAGCAGCTTCTGGAGCATCCTGTTGTGGGATGCCTCGTATATCACCTGATGGAAGCCGTTGTTGATGGTCAGCATCTTCTCGATGTCATTTCTCAGAGTGTAGAACTCCATGAACTCAAAAGTCTCTTCAAGCCTATCCATCTCTTCTTCGGTGATACGCTCTATTGCCCATTTCACTGCTTGTATCTCATACGCCTTACGCAGCTCGAACATATCCTCATAATCCTGATCGGTCATTCCGATGACAAAGGCACCTCGGTTGAGGATGTTCTCCACGAGTCCGTCTGTCTCCAGCTGCCTGAGCGCTTCTCTCACAGGCGTCCTGCTGACACCATATGTTTTGCAAAGGTTCTGTTCAGTGAGTTTCTCGCCCGGCTTCAGTTTCCCCGTAAGTATATCTTTTTGCAGCTTACCCAGAAGGCTGTTAAACAGCGGAGCATTATTCAATTCCTGGTCATCTGTAAATTTATAAAGTACCATTGCTAGATCCTTTCTTATTCCAAAACCTTATTGCTATATCCTTTCCAGCATGAACGATGTAAAGTCTGCAGCTGTATTTCCTGTTCCGTCACCCGGCATATCAAGGGCTTCATGTGCCGCATCAAGTGCTGCCTCCAGCACTGAAGCTTTATCTGTAAAGCCAATATGTCTCAGCATCATCACCGCAGCTCTGTTTATGCTGGCAGGGTTGGCATATTCAGCAATGCCGTCCAGCACCATTCTTGGAGCAGAGCCGTGGATGGCTTCGAACATGGCATATCTTCCTCCGATGTTGGCGCTGCCTGCAGTACCGACACCGCCCTGAAGCTGCGCCGCTTCATCGGTGATGATATCGCCGTAGAGGTTCGGCAGTATAACCACGTTGAAGTTGCTGTTTATCTGATCGTTGACAAGGTTTGCAGCCATGATATCCACATACCAGTCGTCCACCTTGATATCAGGATAATCTGCAGCCACTTCCTGACAGAGGCTGAGGAATTTGCCGTCGGTCTTCTTCATGATATTGGCCTTGGTAACTATCGATACATTTTTATTGCCATTGTTTTTGGCGTATTCAAAAGCCGCCTTGGCAAGTCTCTTGGTTCCAAGGGTAGTTGTCACCTTGAAGTCTATGGAAATGTCTTCGTTGATGTCCACACCTTTGCTTCCCAGGGCATATTCGCCTTCTGTGTTTTCTCTGTAAAAGATCCAGTCGATGTTCTTCTCAGGGATAACTACAGGTCTCACATTGGCGAAAAGATCCAGTTCTCTTCTCAGTGTCACATTGGCACTCTCGATGTTTGGCAGGTTATCGCCTTTTCCCGGTGTGGTAGTCGGCCCTTTGAGGATAAGGTCGCATTCCTTGATGGCCGCCAGCACATCAGCCGGCACGGTTTCCATCTTGGCAATTCTGTTTTCCAAAGTAAGTCCTTCTATGGCTCTCAGCTCTATCCTGCCTGATGCGATCTCATCAGCCAGCAGTTTGCCCAAGATGGCTCTGCATGAATCCATGATGATCGGTCCGATACCGTCGCCGTCTATGGTCCCGATTATTATCTTATCTTTAGCGGTGAAGTCAGTTATCTCAGATGAAGCTTTGAGGCGTTCAACGCGAGCCAGCTGTTCCTCCACTATTTTCGCAAAATGTTCGTTATATGTCATAAGTTTCTCCTTCAGTCACGCGGCCATGCTTATAAGCCTTACGTGTTCATTTTACCTTTTAGCCTTCTTTTATGGCGTTGATCTTACCGCCCTTCATGATCATGTTGATTTCAAGATCTGAGAAGTTCGGTTTAGTCACATATTCCTTACCTGTTGCCTTATTCTTCACGATGATGGTCTCTTCGCCCACCTGTTCAGGGGCGTTTTCGATCACCAGTACATCACCCAGGTCAAAATCATCGTAGTCGGCCGGATCTGCAAATACCAGAGGCAGTATACCGCTGTTGATCAGATTGGATCTGTGTATCCTTGCAAACGACTTGGCAACTACAAACTTCACTCCCAGATAAAGAGGCGCCAGTGCGGCGTGCTCTCTACTGCTTCCCTGACCGTAGTTGTCACCGCCGATGATCACGCATGAACCTGCTTCCTTACATCTTCCTGAAAATCCTGCATCGATCTTTTCGAAGCAGTAATTTGAAAGGTGAGGGATATTGGATCTGTATGGCAGAAGTCTTGAATCTGACGGCATGATATCGTCGGTGGTGATATTGTCACCTGCATGGAGAACAACTGTCGCTTCCACCTTCTCAGGAAGCGCTGTGTTTCTAGGGAACGGCTTGATGTTAGGTCCCATGGCGACTTCTGTATTGCATTTGTCGCAGCCGGTAGGATATACGACAAAATTATCATTGGGATCAAAGTCCACAGCATCTATGGCAGGAAGGACTTCTCCGCTCTTCATACCATCTGTCAGCACGCCTGTGATGGCAGAGATCGCTGCTGTTTCAGGACTTACGAGATAAACGTCTGCATCCAGGGTACCGCTTCTTCCTTTAAAGTTTCTGTTGAATGTCCTTAAGGATACTGCTCCCGATTTCGGAGACTGTCCCATACCGATACAAGGACCACAGGCATTTTCGATCACTCTGGCCCCGGCATTGATGATAGCCGCAAGGGCACCGTTTTCAGCCATCTTGGCCATGATCTTGCTGGATCCCGGCGAAATAACAAGACTCACATCAGGATGCACCTTCTTGCCTTTCAAGATCGCAGCCACTTTCATCAGGTCTGTGTACGAAGAGTTGGTGCAGCTTCCGATGGCCACCTGATCCACCTTGATCTCTCCGATGTTGGAGATGGCATCAACGTTGTCAGGACTGTGAGGCATAGCAGCCAGCGGAGTCAGCGCATCCAGATCCACGATCAGTTCTTCATCGTAAACTGCATCTTCGTCTGCAGCCAGAGGTGTATATGCATCTTCTCTTCCCTGAGATCTCAGGTATTCGAATGTATTTTCATCGCTTGGGAATACTGATGTGGTGGCACCAAGCTCAGCACCCATGTTAGTAATAGTTGCTCTATCTGTAACGGAGAGACTCTTAACGCCTTCTCCTGTATACTCTATGATCTTGCCCACACCGCCCTTTACGGTAAGCTGCTGCAGGACATAGAGGATAACGTCTTTAGCAGATACCCAAGGTCTTAAGCTGCCGTTGAGCTGCACCTTCACAACCTTAGGAGCTGTCAGGCTGTATGTGCCCTTGGCCATGGCCACTGCCACGTCGAGACCGCCTGCTCCGATGGCTATCATACCAAGGCCGCCGCCTGTAGGTGTATGGCTGTCGGATCCCAGCAGAGTCTTGCCCGGCTTGCCGTAGTTTTCAAGATGGAGCTGATGGCATATGCCGTTGCCCGGCTTGCTGAAAAGCACGCCGTGTCTCTTGGCTACGCTCTTGATGAATTCATGGTCATCGGCATTTTCGAAGCCCGTCTGCAAAGTGTTATGATCTATGTATGCTACGGAAAGCTCAGTCTTTACTTTTTCCACTTCCATAGCTTCCAGCTGCAGATATACCATCGTGCCTGTTGAGTCCTGCGTCAGTGTTTGATCGATCTTGATGGTGATTTCTTCCCCCGGTGAAAGGTTCCCTTCCACAAGATGTGCCTCCAAAATCTTATACGCTAATGTTTTACCCATTATGATCCCTCCTGTTGTCATATGATATTCACGCTTTATGCGATTAAAGTCTTACTGCAATACCTTGTCATTTCAATATTGTATTACTGTATACAATTATACAATCATGCCGGGATGGGGTCAAGGGAAAGAATCGACAAACCTGTAATTTTTTGATATACTAAAACCGCATGTTGCGAGTTATCAACATCTGACTCACCACGGAGGTTTCAATGGTAAACGTATTTCAGAAAAAAATACTCATGGTAGCTGTCTATGCGGCAGAGATCATGATGAAAAACGGTGCTGAGATATACAGGGTGGAGGATACTGTCACCCGAATATGTAACGCCGGCAGGATATACAATGTGGAAGTTTTTGCTACACCTACAGGGATCTTCGTATCGATGGACAGCGGAGATGAAAACGATGATCCTCTGACATACATCAAAAGGATCCACGAAACGGGCACCAATTTGAGCAAGATCTCCAAGGTGAACCACTTCTCACGAGAGTTCTTCACCACCGACCTTTCTGTGGAAGAAGGGATGGAGATACTGAAAAGCATCGACAGCGAGGAAGAATATCCGTACGCATTGAGGATGCTGGCTGCTGCCATGGTTTGCTGGGCCTTCACCCTCATCTTTGGCGGCTCAGCCATAGATTCTCTGGTGGCCATCATTTCCGGGCTGACATGCTACACCCTCTCATTACTTTTCAGAAAGCTCAACATCAACTCATTCATACGATGTTTCTGCTGCTGCGGATTGGCCGCATTCATCGCCTTATCAGCCACCGCTTCACTGCCCGGCACATCATATGATCCAATAATAATAGGTACCATAATGCTGTTCGTTCCCGGCGCGGCCATAACCAATTCCATCAGGGATTTCCTGTCGGGGGATATGCTGGCAGGTATTGCTCGACTCATGGAGGCTCTTCTCACCGCCATCGGTCTAGCCTGCGGTGCCGGAGTAGTCCTCAAATTGTGGGAAATGGCGGGAGGTGTTATCGTATGACAACAGCTCTTCTGACTCAGTTCCTATTCGCCGCCCTCGCCACATTTGGCTTCACGCTGATCTTCAGAGTGCCCAAATCGGATATCATAGTATGCTCCCTCATCGGTGCATTTGGCTGGCTGACATATCAGATCACCATAAATTATGGATTCTCGTCAGTGATAGCATGCTTTCTGGGCGCATGCACAGTGGCACTGCTGAGCGATATTTCCTCAAAGATATGCAAAGATGCTTCCACCATATTCATCATCCCCGGCATCATGTGTCTCGTTCCGGGAGCAGGCATGTACAGGATGATGCTGTCATTGATCCACAACGATATGACAAGCTTTGCCACAGAAGCGACCCAGACTCTCATGGCAGCCGGTGCCATCGCCGTGGGTCTGCTGGTGATGGGATCGTTGCTGAAGATCATAAGGACCATAACAAAGAAGTTACGCACGATATTCTAACCATAATAAACACAACAAAACAGCGTTGATGATCCGGCCATGGGGCAGTATATACCCTGTGGATCACCAACGCTTTTTTCTTAGATTATTTTTTGAAAACCACCGTCATAATCGTGCCGGTCATTTTTTCCTCCGGCAGATCATGCTCCGGCTTGTTGCCATTCATGTCCAGATATCCGCTGTATGCTCTGATTTGACCGCCATGGCTTTCTGCTATGGTCTTCGCTATGGAAAGGCCCAGTCCGTAGCCTTCTCCGTTCCTTGACTTATCCGAACGATAAAACCTTTCAAAGATATGCTCCAGATCTTCATCATCCATAACGCTGCCGGTATTGGCCACGGCAAGTTCTATCACGTCTGCCTTTTCCTTCAGCTTGAGCCATATATTCCCTTCACCGCTGCAGTACTTCACAGCATTGTCCAGCAGGATATGGATCAGCTGCTTCATCTGCGTAAGCTCGCATTTCATGTTTATGCCCTTGCTCACATCGGTCTCTAGCCTGACTCCTGCTTCAAACACCACCGGCTCGAACTGAAGCGCGATCCCCGTCACCACATCACTTATATCGGCCGGTGCCTTATCCGGCTTAATGCTGCCTGTCTCCTCTTCCTCATCAGCTCTGGCAAGGAACAACAGGTCATCTATAAGCGCCTTCATATGTGTCGCTTCTTCCTGGCTGCTCTCCAGCCATCGTTTCGTTTCTTCTTCTGCTGATAACATCATTATTTCGTTGTTTGCCAGCAGCACTGTCAGCGGAGTCTTGAGCTCATGAGATGCATCGGCAACGAATCTTCTCTGCTGATCCCAGGCCTTTTTAACAGGCGCGACAGCCACATTGGCCAGCAGCAAGCTTATGAGAAAGATGGCTGCCATCCCAAGGCAAAACAGCACCAGCGATATGAGTACAGTCTTCATTATCTTGGCATCGAAGTACGATGAATCGACAAATGCCGTTTTTGTTCCGTACAAGTCTGAAGCTTTCATATAGAACAGTTCCATTTCAGGCAATTTCCCCTGTTCGTCCTTTGAAGCCATCACCTTTTCAACGGCTTCCTCCATCACCGCTGTGTCCATAGAAGCATTTTCCATGCCCACATGTGTTATCTGCCTTTCGCCATCCACTTCATTTACCAGCACCACCACTGCAGCATAGTTGAGAGGTTTTCCTTCCAGGTCATTGCCCAGCGGCGCCATCATGTCGAGCTTTGCTGCCGGCTGTTCATTGACAGGATCGCCGCCCGGATTTCTTCCTATTTCAAAAGGCTCAGTCTTCTCATCGCCGGCTTTGTTCAATGCCATACTCAAAGCTCCGTTCACTTCCTCACGAGCCTGCTGATATGAATTGACGCCTACGATGGTAAATACGATGAGCAAAACGGCTCCCACAAGGCACATATTTGTTATTACAAACTTTTTCTTTAATTTTTTTAACATGATGATACCTTCATGATTTCTTTTCTTCCAGTTTATATCCCATCTTCCTGAGGGCTGTTATCTCCCATTGCGCTTCCAGGAACTGAAGCTTTTTTCTCAAAAACGAAATATAGGCTTCCACGTTGTTCTCTGTGGCCTCACCTTCATATCCCCATACTTTTACCAGCAGTTCCTCTTTGCTGACCACGTGTCCGTTTGCCGCCATGAGCAGCTTCATCAGTTCGAATTCCTTAAAGCTCAGATGGGTGTTTCTTGATCCTGACGACAGCTCTGCCGTAGAAAGGTCAAGGGTCAGTTCTCCGCAAGTCATTTTTTCCATCACCAGCTTGCCCTGTCTTCTGGTGAGGGCTCTTATACGCGCCAGTAATTCTTTAGGAACGAACGGCTTCGTCATATAATCATCGGCTCCTGCATCCAGTCCCTCCACTTTATTTTCTACGGAGCTTTTGGCCGTGAGCATAAGCACGGGAGTATCTATCCCATCTTTTCTAAGGCTGCAGGTGACCTGATAGCCATCCATTGCGGGCATCATCACATCCATTATGATGACATCATATATACCGCTCTTGCCGTAGTCAAAAGCGTCCTGTCCGTTGTGCACGACGTCCACCATATATTTTTCAGTTTCAAGAATGTGCTTCAGCGCATCTGCAAGCCTGACTTCATCTTCTGCCACAAGTACGTGCATATTTTCCTCCGTTTTATATGATACTCCGATTATATCTCATCTTCACTAAATATTAACCTGTGAAACTTAAAAAAAACTGAAACTTTTTCAGAAAGTTTTAAGGTTCGTTTTTTACTATAACTTTATGATGACAAAATGGGGAGGACGGGAACATATGCCGGAGAAGAGTCAAAAGATCTTCAAAAGAGTCGAAAAGAAATATATGATCACAACTGAGCAATATGAGAAGATCATGGACACTATCCGTCAGCACACCAAACCGGACGCCAACAGGAACGACCGCATATTCAGTCTTTACTTTGATACGCCTGCCCATCTTCTCATAAGACGCTCCATTGACAAACCAACTTATAAGGAGAAACTCAGGCTCCGTGCCTACGGTGTACCAACAGATACATCCAAGGTCTTCGCAGAAATCAAAAAGAAATATAAAAAGACGGTATATAAACGAAGAGCGGTCATGAGTTATGGTGATGCGAGAAAATTTCTCACCACCGGCATCATCCCTGAAGGGTACGATGATCAGCGGCAGATCCTCAACGAAATCAAATGGTTCTTGAATTCCTATGAAGATCTGGCACCATCCATCCTCATCTCATATGACAGGGCTGCCTATTACGGCATCGAGGACACCGATCTAAGGATAACTTTCGACAGCAATATCCTTTGGCGTGACTGCCATTGTTTCCCTGAAGAAAGCGGCATCGGCACACCTGTCCTTGATCCCGGCTCCATGATAATGGAGATCAAGATACGAGGTTCCATGCCTTTGTGGCTGGTCAAACTCCTGTCGGATCACAAAATATATCCCACTTCTTTTTCCAAAGTGGGTACAGCATACAAACAAAAACTTTTGAAGGGAGAGATTCAATATGGTTGATCAGTTATTCACCAGTGTAATCACAGACACGATCACCGCATCATCATTCATGATATGCACCGTTTCTTCACTCATTCTGGGAGCCATCATAGCCGTAGCTTCCATGTACCGATCAACAGCTTCACCCAGCTTCATCATAACGCTGGCCATCATACCGGCCGTCGTACAAATGGTGATAATGCTGGTCAACGGAAACATCGGTGCCGGAATCGCAGTGATGGGTGCATTCAATCTTGTAAGATTCAGATCCATACCCGGAACTGCCAAAGAGATCTGCGGCATCTTCATGGCGATGGCTGTAGGCCTTGCCACAGGCATGGGTCATATCGCAGCGGCAGCTGTGTTCACCGTTTTGATCATAGCAGTAAATATGTTATACGTTGCTGCCGGTTTCGGACATAAGAAAAAGGTCCTGAAGGAACTTAAGGTGACCATTCCTGAAAATCTTGATTACACAGGTATCTTCGATGATCTTTTCGAGAAATACACATCACGTTCTGAGCTGATCCGCGTGCGTACCACCAACATGGGCAGCCTCTATCAGCTTTTTTATCACATCGAGCTGAAGGATGCATCTCAGGAAAAGGAAATGCTCGATCAGATCAGATGCCGCAACGGCAACCTGGACATAATATGCGGACGCATACCTGACAGCGGAAGGGAGGCATTGTGATATGAAGTCATCAAACACCGTATCCAAAGGGCGCCTTGCAGCAGGCCGAGGCTTCATCTATATGCTCAGCATTGCTTTATGTCTGGCATCATTTCTGTTCCTTGTGGGCTGCGGCTCGTCCGATGATACGTCTGCAGACAGTTCCGGCTACGATCTCACTTACAGCGACAGGGATCAGGATCCATCATATGATAAAAGCACTGCAGCTGCCGTGAAACTGGCAGACGGCAGCATCACAGTTGATGGAAGCGGAGCTTCTTCAAGCGGCAGCGTTCTTACCATAGATTCAGAAGGGACTTATATCCTGTCCGGATCTTTGAGCGATGGACAGATAGTAATAGATACCCCGGACGACGAAAAAGTTCAGCTTGTGCTGGACGGAGTCTCCGTGTCATCCAATGACAGTGCACCTTTGCTTATCAAAGAATCAGATAAGGTCTTCGTCACACTGGCTGAAGGAAGTACAAATACTTTGACAGGGCCTTCCTCATATTCAGATGCGGCTGAGGAAGATAACATAGACGGCGTTATATTCAGCAAAGGCGATATGTGCATAAACGGAAGCGGAGCTTTGACCATAAAGGCTTCAACAGGTCACGGCATCGTATCAAAGGATGATCTTATAATCACAGGCGGTACAATAAAAATCACTGCAGCCGGTGACGGTCTGCAAGGCAAAGACTGCGTAAAGATAAAAGACGGCTCTATCACCATCGATGTTGATAACGACGGCATCAGATCCTCAAATTCAGAAGATGAATACAGAGGCTTTATTTCAGTAGACGGCGGCAGCTTCAGCATCGATGCCGGATATGACGGTCTCCAGGCAGAAACATTGTTGAGAGTGGCAGGCGGAAGCTTTGACATCACCACAGGCGGCGGAAGCGGCTACTCCAGCACTCAGGATGACTGGGGAGAAAGCTGGGGCGGCAAGTCAGGTGACCATGGCGGCATGATGGGCGGCCAGCCCGGCGGCATGAGCGATCCCGGTTCAAGCTCAAAGGGCAGTTCATCCACAGATTCCTCTGAAGACACTGTAAGTGCCAAAGGACTCAAAGCAGGGCTTACTCTGCTGATCTCCGGCGGAGATCTGGATATCGACTCCTCTGATGATGCTGTGCACAGCAATGGAGATGTTGACATTGAATCAGGCAGCATCCTCATCTCTTCAGGTGATGACGGCATCCATGCAGATTCTGATCTTAAAATAACAGACGGAACCATCGATGTAACAAAATGTTACGAAGGGTTCGAAGGAAATACAGTGACCATCGATGGCGGAACGTCTGCCATCACCGCCTCCGATGACGGGCTCAATGCGGCAGGCGGCAGCGACAGCTCCTCTATGGACAGACCCGGAGCCAATGATTTCTCATCGGATGAATCTGCATTCATAGTGATCAACGGAGGAAAACTTGATATCTCTGCATCCGGAGACGGCATAGACTCCAACGGTTCTTTGGAAATCACAGGAGGAACCATGACGGTTACATGTCCTACAACGGGAGATACTGCAGTGCTGGACTATGAAACCGAAGGAACCATTACCGGCGGCACTTTCATCGGTACAGGTGCTGTTCAAATGGCAATGACCTTCAGTTCTTCCCAGCAGGGAGTAGTGGCAGTCAATGTTGGAAACCAGTCTGCAGGAGCAGACATAACCCTCAAAGACAGCAGCGGCAATACCATTATCACCCATAGCCCTGACGAAAACTTTGCTGTTGCCATATTATCGAGTCCCGATATAGTTTCGGGAGAAACTTATACCATTTCTGTCGGCTCTGTATCCGGCGATATCACAGCCGATTAACCGGGCAATGCGAATTGCATGCGGCGAAAGCCGCAAAATTCTTCTTCATAAAACCAGACAACGACCGTACTTATTTCAAGTACGGCCGTTGTCTTTTTTGTTTTATTTATATTTTACAGCTTCTCCAGCTTATCTGCTGCTCCGTCCAGCCAGTCGCCTTCGTAAAGTTCGATCATGCCCTTGTCGCATGCTGCTGCCAGCTTAGGGTTGATCGGAAGTCTTCCCAGAACATCAAGTCCGTATTCTGCAGCCACTTCTTCGACCTTGCTTGGTCCGAATACAGGTATTTCCTTACCGCAGTCAGGGCAAGCGAAATATGACATGTTCTCAACCAGACCCAGTACAGGGACATCCATCATTTCGGCCATCTTAACAGCCTTGCCTACGATCATGGATACCAGCTCCTGAGGTGAAGTCACTACGATGATACCGTCAACAGGAAGCGACTGAAAAACTGTCAGCGGAACGTCACCTGTTCCCGGAGGCATATCTACGAATAGATAGTCCACATCTCCCCATAATACGTCAGTCCAGAACTGCTTAACTGTACCTGCGATAACAGGTCCTCTCCATACTACAGGATCTGTATCGTTTTCCAGCAGGTTATTTACGGACATGGTTCTGATGCCTGTTGATGTGAGCAGAGGGAAAATCCCAATTTCATTTGCTGAAGCTTTTTCGGTGATGCCGAATGCCTTAGGGATAGACGGACCTGTGATGTCAGCATCGAGGATAGAAGTTCTATAGCCTCTTCTCTGCATGTTTACTGCCATCAGTGAAGTGACCATGGATTTACCTACGCCGCCTTTACCGCTTACTACTGCGATAACTTTCTTGATGTCGTTGAACGAATTTGTTTCTTCTATGAGACTCTGAGGCTGGCTGCTGCAGTTTCCTGCACTTGGACAGCTTGAGCAGCTTCCGGAATCACAACTTGATCCACAACCTTCTGCCTGCACGGTCTTTTCTTTGTCTGTCATCTTTTGTACCTCCATTTTGCTACATTGATTATACCCCTGCCCTTATCGGAATTCAAGGGGTGAATCATATATGCCCTCCAGGTCATACCTTCTTACGCGCTTTCTTATCTCATCCGGGTCGGTTGAATACAGACCCTTCTCCTTCATCCTGGCGAAATACTCTGCTCCTGCGAAGGTGAATCTCGTCATGAGCCCTTCTTCTTTTTCCAGACTCTTATTTGCAAAGGCTATCAGGTCTCCTATGGCCAGACCTGTAGGGAGCTGCAGACCTTTCATTCCCTTAAGGTATCTTACAGCATTATGTCCCGCGAGGCTTCCTGTGGATATGGCTTCCGTATGACCTACGAAAAGACCTGATTTTTCTCCGCCACAAAAGAGATTTCCAATGCCTGCCGCCTTCATGGAGTCGTCTCTTTCAGCCACGGACAGATATCTGATGGAGTTGCCCTTTCCTCCGGCGTAGGGATCCACGTATCTGGCGTTTTCAAATCCGGGGATCTGCCTCAGGGTATCAAGATCAAAGAAAGGCGTCATTATCTTGGCATATCCTGTGTCCAGCAAAATGATGTTTTCCGCGAACTCATCCAGTGCATACTGTTTGCAGACTTTCATATCCAGCTTTTCTTTCTTAACGGCTTTCCTTGGAAGAGGAATAACTGCTACTCCCTTTTCGTTCAAAGTCTGCTGTATTTCTTCAGACAGAGACTGTTTCTCCAGCTTGCCGCTGCCGCTGAATGCTCCAAAGGCGCCGTCTTTTCTCATTCCCATGATATCGCTGCCTCCGGCTTTGGCACTGATGCTTACCCTAGGTCCAAAGGCGGGGCATCTGAGAATGCACATACAGCAGCCGTTGCCGTATGTAAGGCAGTTTCCCGGTCCACCTGTGCTTCCGGTGGTCTCTATGAATACATCCCCTTCTATCTCCTCGCCGCCTGCCAGGATCAGCTTTTGGATGAGCGGCTCGCCCCGGGCAAAGACCTGCCCGGATCCGACGTCACCTGCCCTTTGCATGATCACGTCTACAGCACGAGTCATGAACCTGATATCGATACCCTTTTCCCTGAGAAGCCTCCTGACTTCCGGCTCCACCTTGGTCACATCATAAAGGCTCGCATGCTTGTGCCCGGGAAAATCTATGTTTATGTGGCGCGAGCACCCATCGGTGATGGCAAAAAGCTCTTTCGCCCCAAGGGCTATGTTTTCTTCTGCGGCTGTGAAGCGACCGTTGTTTCTCATTATGCCGCCGACGTTTCCCAGCCCCAGCAGCATGTCGGTCTTTTCAAGTAAAATTACATCTGCGCCTGCTTTTTTCGCCGTGAGAGCTGCTGCGCAGCCGGACCATCCGCCGCCTATGATTACTGCTTTATACAAAAAAATCCCTCCCAACTATGACTATATATCATATGAGGGGGAGAAATACTTTGTTAACAGATAGCGGTTCATGGTGTTATAATATCTGTGTACGATTATTAAGAAAGGACTTTTATGATGAGAGCAGATCTGACAGCCCACAAAGTAAAAAATGCCATCCCTTTGGATCAAAACTGTTTCGCGACCCACGACGGACCCAGTGAAGGGGTCGGGCTCCGCATGTTCGTCACTGAAGACAAGTATGTAGTTGGGCTTTGCAAAACAAAGAAATGCCACCAGGGGTACGAAGATACTGTACATGGCGGCATTATATCGACATATTTCGACGAAGTCCTTTGGTATGCGACTACCGTTTCAGATGAAAAGCTTGTTACGATGACTGTGGAGATGACTGTCCGTTATCTGAAACCTCTTATGACCGAGCAGGATATCCGCATAGTTGCTGAGCCTATGACCGTTGATGGAAGACATGTATATGTCAATGGTTATATCCTTGATGATAACGACCAAAAGACTGCCGAAGCTTCCGCTCACTTCATAGCGGTCAAGGCTGATCATGAAATCAACGATACAGATATATACGGTACTCTGCAGACCATCGAGGAGGATATCCCCGATTCGATCATTTTTTAAGGGAACTGTTTTATGTATTTTTTAGGGAATACGAATCTTACGGTCTTCAGAGGATCTACTATCTGGCAGAACTGCAAATCACCAACAAGACTCATCAGCATGATGATATCGGGCTCTTCCATGTGGGAGAGCTTTTTTAATAGATCTTTCATGAGTTCTGTGGCTTTATCTGATGCTTCATCTGTAGTTTCAGCAGAAACGATCACGCTGATATATTCCGCATCTGCAAGGACAGGATATTCAGGTGCTTCACCTTTGATAAGTTCTAATGTCACATTCACATGGGCCGGTATCTCAAGACCTGTAACCCCTATCTCTCCATCGCCCATCACTGCGTGAACATCTCCCAAGGCAAACAGTGCACCTTCCACTGAAATCGGCAGGTATAATACGGCGCCTTTTCTTATCATGGTATTATCCATGTTGCCGCCGTGCTTTCCCGGAGTTCCTGTGTTTACGGCATCGCCTGCAGGGGCAACGCCTATGACGCCGATCATCGGGTCGACAGGAATTCTGATATCATCAGAGAATATTGCATGGCTATCTTCTATAGGAACGATTTTAAGGTGTGATCCTTTTATTTGATCTCCCAGAGTCCCTTCTCCTTCCATACAGCAGACACACCCTTTTTCATCCAGCTTGATATCGTTTATAGTCACCTTGAGGGTGTCTCCGGGCTGCGCTCCATTGATATATATGGGACCTGTGGCCGGATTTATCACGTTCCAGTCGATCTGATCGATTTTATCATCAGGTTCCCTCAGCTGATTGAAAAAACAATCCTTTGTCTGTATCTCTATAGTTGCCGGCACGTCTGTGGACATGATCGCCTCATGCTCGCCGCTGAAACTGAATATTACGTTGTCTGCTGACAGCTTCTTCATAATTTCTCCTATTCCTGTATCCCCGGAATCTTCGGCAGTGCTTCCATAGATGGCTTCAAGTCTTCATCCGTAGGGATATGATCGCTCATTTTGCCTTCATTATACGATGCATATGCTGTCATGTCAAAATATCCTGTTCCTGTAAGTCCGAAAAGGATAGTCTTTTCTTCACCTGTCTCCTTGCACTTGAGAGCTTCATCGATAGCCCCTCTGATGGCGTGAGCAGATTCTGGAGCCGGCAGTATGGTTTCAAGCTTGGCGAACTGTACTGCTGCTTCAAATACCTTTGACTGTTCATATGCCACGGCTTCCATATATTTATCATGATACAGCTTAGAAAGTATCGGTGACATTCCGTGATATCTCAGACCTCCTGCGTGGTTTGCCGACGGCTTGAAGGTGCATCCGAGAGTGTACATCTTAGCCATCGGTGTGATCTTGCCGGTGTCACAGAAATCGTATTTATAAACCCCTCTTGTAAGCGATGGACATGATGCAGGTTCTACTGCGATTATCCTAGGAGCCGCCTTCCCTGTCAGTTTATCCTGCATGAACGGTGCGATGAGTCCGCCCAGATTGGAGCCGCCGCCGGCACAGCCCACGATGATATCAGGATATTCATCAAGTATTTCCATTGCCTTTTTAGCTTCCAGACCTATGATGGACTGGTGGAGCAACACCTGATTCAGCACCGAACCAAGCACATATCTGTAGCCATCAGTTGTAACTGCTTTTTCTACTGCTTCCGAAATAGCTGTTCCCAAGCTTCCGCTGTTGTCGGGATCATCTGCCAGGATAGCTTTTCCGGCATTGGTCATGTTCGACGGCGATGCGATGACATCAGCACCGAAGGTCTTCATGATGTCTTTTCTAAACGGCTTCTGGTTATAGGACACCTTTACCATATATACTTCCAGATCAAGCCCGAAGTATGAACATGCTTCGGAAAGGGCAGTTCCCCACTGACCGGCGCCTGTTTCTGTTGTAAGGCCCTTGAGACCCTCCTGTTTAGCGTAATATGCCTGTGCTACTGCTGAATTGAGCTTATGGCTCCCGGAGGTATTGTTGCCCTCGAATTTATAGTATATCTTGGCAGGTGTGCCAAGAGCTTTTTCCAGGTTATATGCTCTGCAGAGAGGCGATGGTCTGTATATTTTATAGATATCCATTATCTCTTCAGGTATATCCACATATCTTGTTTTGCTGTCCATTTCCTGTCTAGCCAGTTCCTTGCAGAATACTGGATAAAGGTCTTCCAAATCTGCAGGCTTACCTGTAGCAGGATTTATCATCGGTGCAGGCTGTTCTTTCATGTCAGCTCTCAGATTGTACCATTGTCTAGGTATCTGATCTTCTGTGAGGTATAACCTGTGCGGTACTTTTGTGATAGTCATTGTTTTTCTCCTTTCTGGCTCACCGAATCCAGAAGGCACTGATGGCTGGCAAGTCATAAAAAAAACGCTTTTATCCGCAAGCTATGGGACAAAAGCGTTATACTTCTGTGTTTTATGCCACCCTGAAGATACCATGACAAAACAGATATCTGTCTTCCACGTACAGCTGTTGATACGTGCTCCCTTGATAACGGGCGGAGATCCCGTCAGTTTCTACTAAGCGCATCTGCGCTTTTCGTCTGCCCTCATAAGTCCATTCACCCCGGTCCTCCTTACTGCGATCCCACCACCCGCAGCTCTCTTGGAATTCAGATCCGAAACTACTACTCTTAATCATCGGTTTAAAGCGTTATTCAATTAAGTTGATTAATTTTGGTGTCATTATATTCCTAGCAAAAAGGTATGTCAACCGTTTTTTGTGAAAACTCACAAAAAATATTTTTTTCTTGTGTTTTTTCACAAATTGCAGCATATGAAGCCACCTTTCGGCCCTATCTTCCAACAAACCCATCAACGACATGTATATGATCAGGAGCTCGGCGTTGTCTTTTTTAAACCGATTCTCTATTTTTGACAATATGCACCATCATATATCGTTATTTCGCCATGTATTTATTGATTTTCACCTGCCTAAATTGTCAATAGATTCTTTATCCACTTTGTCTGCATTTGCACATCTTTCTCGTGACGCCTTTTTCATCCACATAGGTACATGCTCCGCAAATGCCTTCCCCGCAGCACATATGAAAATTGTTTGCATATATGAGCTTCTTTGACGGCACTCGTAAATCTGCGGCAACGGTCCTTATATAGTAGTCCGATGCCAGTATGAATATCTTGTCGTAATCCTCCGGATCATACTTACATCCATCTTCCAAAGGGCCCAAGGTTATCTTCAAAGGACAGTCTGCCTTGCCGGATCTTTTGATCATATCGCTGACAAGCTCTTCTGTTATATTATTGGTATCTATGTGCAGATGCACATCTGTTTTCCCTTCCGACCAGTCCAGCAGATTAACAGCAGGTGCAAAACCGGCACCTCTGGTTATGATCAGCCACTTGCCCTTCTTTTCCAGATCATCCATTCCTTTTCCAAGAAGACCGTTCCTGTAGATGCCCCTAAGGATCAGATGGCTCTTAGCTGCTGCTAAAGCCTTCGTCTTGGCCGACATTATTTTCACTGCCAGAGTCAGTGTACCATTTTGGACGTCCGCCCTCATTACAGATATGGGCACATCGAAGAAAGGGTCGTCTTCGGAGCATTTCAAAAATACAAAGGATCCGGGCACGGCACCATTCAACGCAAGATTTTTTCCCACATCAAGTTCTATCACCACAAGGTCTTTACCGTAGTGGCTTTTTCTTACGATCTTCGTTCTCCTATCGCTTCGTCTGTTCCTTGCTGTGCCATCATTTTGCATGAATTCATTATATATACAAAGGCCGGCCCAGCTGCAATCACATTTATCATTGCCGGCAAGTCTGCTGCAGATCAAACAATCTCCGGTCTCGGCAAGAGGGCATGGGCAGTTGATAGTTCCGGCATCCGCACAGATGCTGCTGATATGTTTCATAATCTTCCTCCCCGAAATTTCTCATATATTATAAATATGTTTTTCGGGCAGAAAGGTGTTTATTTTGTATTGGCGTATCCGTGATCCATAAGGCGGTATGCATCATTGAACCAGTCGGGAGCACTCATGACTACGCATATCATGGTTTTTCCGTCACGCTCGGAAGATGCCACAAGAGTCCTTCCCGAATCAGTGGTGTATCCGATCTTTATGCCGTTACCTCCTTGGTATTCGTACACCGTCTTGTTCTTGTTCGGAAAAGTCACATACGAGCTTTCTTCTCTGTCTGCCTTCCAGCTTGTGGCCGACACTATTTTTCTGAAAGCGGGGTCCTTCATGGCTTCCATGCTTATCACCGCCATATCCCTTGCAGTGGTGTAATGGTCTTCGTCAAACAACCCGTTGGGATTTACAAAATGAGTATTTCTGCATCCCAATTCCTTGGCTTTTTCATTCATCATCTTTACGAAATTTTCCTGACTGCCTCCGATGATCTCAGCAAGCGCAACGGCGGCATCATTGCCTGAAACCAGCATGAGTCCATAAAGGAGATCTTCAATGGATATTTCCTCACCGGCTTTAAGATATAGAGAGGACCCTTCCACACCCTCGGCACATGCAGGCACCCGTACCTTCTGATCCATTGGACTGTCGTTTTTCTCAAGGGTCTCAAGAACGATGAGTGCCGTCATTATTTTTGTGGTGCTTGCCGGATAAGCTCTTTCGTCGGCACACTTCTCGTACAATACTTTTCCCTTATCTCCGTCTATGAGTATGGCCTGCCCTGCGGATATCCCCACATCTGCAGTCGACGTGTCTGCAGCTCCGTGCTTTTCGACATATATGTAAAACCCTGCTGCTACTGCCAGTACCACTGCCAGAATAAACATATATTTTCTCTTCATAATAAAAATCCCCTTTGCCAGTTTATTCGGCACAGGGGATTATATTCTTATTTCATCAGCACCATATTCCTATTTCTTTTCCGGAAGGTCCAGTGATATCTGCTGCATATACATGCTGTCCATTGCAGGTGCATCGCCCTCATCCTCTGCGAGAACCCCTTCGATGTCTTCAATGCTGGGCAGCTCCTTTAACGTTTCAAAACCGAACTGCTTAAGGAACTCATCGGTAGTTCCATAAAGTATAGGTCTTCCTACTGCATTGGATCTGCCCACCTCTGCAACAAGGTTCTTCTTGGTAAGGCCTTCAATTACTCGGTCGCATCTGATCCCTCTTACTGCTTCTATCTCACCCTTTGTCACCGGCTGTTTATATGCTACTATCGCCAGCACTTCCAGGGCTGACTGGGAAAGTCTTTTGTGCTTCACAGGAGTGCAAAGGCGTTCTATGTAGTCGAGGTTTTCTTTTCTGGTAACGAATTGGAAGCTCTTATTCACTTCTCTGATAACGATACCTCTTCCTTCCTGCTCATACTCTTCCTGCAGTTCCTTGAAGTAACCGTATATTTCTTTTTTATCTACGTTGAAAATCTCCGCAACTTCTTTTATGTCCAGCGGTTTGCCCCATACGAACATCATGGACTCCATCGCTGATTTTATAGTTTTCTTACTTGCCATCTGCAGTCTCCTTCACTTCTCCGGCTTCCTGACCGGCTACAGCTTCATCAAAAAGATGATCGGTAGCCTTTACCGTAATATCTCCAAACAAATATTTCTGGTGGGCATCAAGGCGCCTTTCTTTCATCATCTCAAGAACAGATGAGAACGTCACCGCCACATCGTACATATCCTTCTTGTCGTGGATCAGTTCTCTGAAGTCAGCTTCCTTCTCAGTTTTGCCGCGGAAGAACTCTCTGATGTTTTCCATCCTGATTTCAGTGGTTATGCGCTGCTTTTCACTTCGTTTATGGTGAGTTTTGATCTCTTCCATTTTCTTTTTCCTCTGAAGGAAGAGTTCAAAGGCTGTTCTGAATTTATCTATATCAAGGCTGAGATATTCGTCCGGCTCACCTGTGTATTCCGTCAGATCCTCCTGAGGTTTTTCAAGATACATGGCAGTTTCATCTCCGCGCTGTTCAAGCATTTCGGAAATGGCCTTGAATCTCTTGTATTCCACCAGCTTGGCAACCAGTTCTGTTCTCGGATCTTCCATGATATCTGCGGTACCGTCCTCGGAAACAGATCTTGGCAGGAGCATTTTTGATTTTATCTCAAGAAGAGCTGCCGCCAGCACCATAAATTCCGAAGAAAGATTGATGTCTGCGCTTTTCAGCTCCTCCACATAGCTTACATATTGATTTGTTATCTCCGAGATCTTGATGTCATAGATGCTCATCTGAGCATGTTCGATCAGATATACCAAAAGATCGAACGGACCCTCGAAGATATTGAGTTTGACTCTGTAGCCCATAAGTTCCTCCATGCCGGCAATAAGCGAGCACTTAAGTATAACATAAAATAACTTCCATGCAAAGGGCACACATTTGATATGCTGACCAAATCAAAGATTTGAGTGGAACAAAAAATAAAGAACCCACCGCTATTGGGTGGGTTCTTTAGGTATTTAGATGAATATTACACCGATATTCTTATCTACCTCGTTATGTAAGACTTACAGGTTGAATTCAGCCTTAGTTGCAGCCAGTGCTTCGTCCAGAACTGCCAGTACTCTGTCGATTGATTCGTATGACTGAGTTGCAGGTGGTTCGATTCTTACTGTCTTCGCATTTACTAATGTTCCGGCAACCATAACCTTTCTGTCGAACATTTCCTTAGTTACGTTGTAACCGATTTCTGCTTCTGGGAATTCCATGCAGATCAGCAGTCCAGCGCCTCTGAATGTCTTCAGAACTGTAGGGTATTTTTCCTGCAGCTTAGCCAGTCCAGCCAGGTAGTAGTCTCCCTTTTCCTTCATCTGTCCAGGGATATCGTTTTCGATCATGTACTTGATAGTAGCGATCATTGCTGAGCAAGCCAGAGGGTTTCCGCCGAATGTAGGTGATCCCAGGATCCATGGATTTGAGAACATCTTACCAGTTTCGCCAGTTCCGATTCCGGACTGTTCATAAGTCCAAGGTCTAGCAACGATACCAGTGATAGGAACTACACCACCTGATGTAGCCTTACCAAATGTCATGATGTCAGGAGTTACTCCGTCATGGTTAACTCTGAACCATTCGCCTGTTCTTCCGAATCCAGTCTGGATTTCGTCAGCAATCAGGCAGCAGCCATATTCGTCACAGATTGCTCTCAGTTCAGCCATGTATCCATCCGGTGGAATGATAACTCCGCCTTCACCCTGGATAGGTTCTACGATGATTCCGGCAACCTTTTCGCCTACAGCTGTCAGGTTCTTAACTGCAGCTCTTGCAGCTTCAGCGTTACCATATTCAACGTGCTGTACCTGCTGGATCATAGGGATGAAGTCTTCTCTGTAAGCAGCCTTACCGCCCATTGAGATAGCTCCCATTGACTTTCCGTGGAAAGCGTTAACTGTTGAGATGAACCACTTGCCGCCTGTAGCCAGTCTAGCCAGCTTCAGAGCCATTTCAACTGCTTCAGCACCACCGTTAGTCAGGAATGAGTACTGCATATCTCCAGGAGTTACTTCTGCGATCAGGTTGCAGAGGTATCCTCTCAGTGGGTCAACCAGTTCCTGTGAGTGCAGGCAGTATCTGTCCAGCTGAGCAGCTACTGTCTTCTTGATCTGTCTGTTGTTGTGTCCGCAAGCATAGATACCGAATCCGCCTAAGCAGTCGATAAATTCAACGCCGTTCAGATCTCTGAATACGTCGCCGTCATCTTCCCATTCTACGAATGCAGCGTCAGTTGATACTGACTTTCTGTATTCTAACCAACCTGGGTTATAAAACTTGTTAAAGTTTTCGATTGAATCGTCATGGATAGCTTTCTTATCTTCTGCAGACAGCTCTTCCTTTTCGATGTACTCGCAAACACGTGTAGCAAGTTCTAATGCTTTCTTTAAATCCGCCATTTTAAACATCTCCTTTAATAATTAAGTGTTGATTTGCGTGCCGCCTAGAGTTAGCGGCTATCGGTATAACTTCTACATATAATTATATTCAATTTTTGTGCCAATTCAAGGCAAAATGGACAATTTTTTGTTGCATCAAAGGGTACATGTCCCTTCAAACCTCTATTTTATGCGGTTTGCGTCTCATTATTTTTTTAACAAAGCTCTTCGTTTCTTTCTGTTTCGACAGGATATTTTTCCCATTTTAGTGTATTTATCTTAAAATAAATGTATCATTTTTGATACGCGTTCTCTATTTTGATACAGCCTGTCCCCTTGTTCAGTTTGCATTTATCTCGCACTTTCTTCTTATTCTGACCTTTTCATATTGCTTTCTGTGGACATTTTCTTTGCCTGAGTGTAGAATAATGTCAATGCCGCAAAATATCGGCAAAAGGAGTATTGTTTAGTAAGGAGAACGTTTTGATGGAGTACTTGAAAACCACTGTTTTTGGTCTGCTGATAGGTATCGCCAACGCCATTCCGGGCGTAAGCGGAGGCACCATGGCAGTTATACTGAATATATATGATAAGATCATGTACGCATTCAGCCCGAAGAATCTTAAGGAAAACATCAAATTCCTGATCCCTTTGGGCATCGGTGCAGTACTGGGCATATTCCTGCTCAGCAATGTCATCGTTGCCGCCATGGAAAACTACCCGATGATACTGAACTTCTGTTTCATCGGTCTGGTGCTGGGAAGCCTTCCCGCCATCTACAAAAGGGCTAAAGGTGATGGTATCCATAATCGCAACTGGCTGTTTTTCGCCCTTGGACTGGGCGTAATGATCTTCATGACCATCGTAAGCCCGGATGCTACAGCCAATAAGACCATCGCCGAATTCGGCGGCGCAAGTCCATGGTTGTGCGGCTGGCTGTTTTTCACAGCGGCCATCGGATGTATCGCAATGATACTGCCGGGGCTTTCGGGATCACTGGTCCTGCTTCTTTTCGGAACTTACGGCGCCATCATGGAATCAATCGCCACATTCAACCTGCTGCTGGTGGGAGTTGCCGGTCTTGGCGTGATCGCAGGAGGCATCATCGGGATCAAAGTCATCAAGAAGATGCTCAGGTTCCATCCACAGGCGCTTTACTTCGCCATCCTGGGATTGATGGTGGGATCCATGATAATAATCTGGCCGGGATTCGCACTTAACACTCAGGGCATCATAGCCGCTGCGGGATTCATCGTGTTCACTCTGATCGCCTACTTCATGTCCAGAGAATA
>CAYTVH010000003.1:47065-54481 GCA_964441805.1 uncultured Oscillospiraceae bacterium
AATCAAATATATCTGCCTGCCAGCTCATTCATCTTGACTTCCCATTCATATGGATCGTCATAGGTGTCAATGAGCTGTTTTATTATTCTCTTATCATAAGGCGAAAGCCCGGACATCTGCTTAGGGCTCACCACCTTTGCCATCCTTCTTGCTGCCTGATACATCTTCTTTTCCTCTTCAGGCTGCGCCATGTATTCGTCTATCATGGCTATCATCTTTTCTTTATCGGTTTTGAGACTGCCCTTGATGCCCTGAAGCAGATTGATCATGTGGTCACTCACCAGCATGGTTTCGATCCCTTCCGCACGTTCTATCACAGTCCTTATCTCCAGCAGCTTCTCATCATCGCTGCAAAGGGTCATCTCTCCATTCAAAAAGTCTTCATAAAGCCCTGTTCCCGGCTTTATGAATGCCGTCCTTATCCTGAGGAAATCGGGGTCCACAGCATTGATGACTTCCGAAGTCCCCATGGCGTTTTCCACAGTCAGTTCTTTGCCGCCTACACCCGGCATGAAATATACGGAAAGCTCTATGCCGCCGGCCTTCACATTTCGCCCTGCGATTATTTCCTGTTCTGCCGTAACACCTTTGTTGATCTTTTTCAGAACCGCATCGGAGCCTGTTTCGAAGCCTGAGTGGATCCTGTCAAGACCTGCCGCCTTCAGCTCTGCAAATTCCTCAGCACTCACCTTCGACAAGTTTTCAGCCCTGCCGTAAGAAGTTATCCTCTTTATGGAAGGGAATGCTTGCTTGAGATACACCAGTACATCGGTCAGTCTGCCGCTGCTGAGTGCAGTGGTATTGCCGTCCTGCAGGAAGACGTTCTCGCCGCCACCCAAAAGCCAGCCTGCGATCATGTAGAAGCACTGCATCTCATCGCCCTCGCAAACCCGCAGTTCTCTATTGATCCCCTCTATATCCCACGAACCGTCGGCAGCCTGATATTTCCTCACTCTGTCTGCCAGGATCACCATGTTGTCTATATCAGCCTTGATGCTGTCCGCACTGTATGCCTTGAATTTGGTGCCGCGATAAAGCTGGCAGAACTTGCACTTGTTCCATGTGCATCCGTTGGTCACCTGGAGCAGCAAACTCTCCGCCTCACTGGGCGGTCTGATGGGTCCTATTCTAAATGTTGTTTCTGTATTTCTTTCCATAATTCCCCTTTCTGCGGTCATATTTCAGTCATCGTCATCTTATGTTCTATAATATACACCTATTGTACCATGTTTATCCACTTTTAAGGAGTGTTATTTTATGTCGACTGCAGAGTTCCTTCATCGTCTCTTGACCGAGGGCATACTTCCCGGTGTCACCAGCGTTCTTTCATTCATCCCCACCATAGCTTTTGCCATATTTGTTTTGTCCCTCCTCAGAGAAAGCGGTATCGTAAAGGGCTCTGCCGCCCGGTTTCTGATGGGCTTCAGCTGTTCCGTCCCGGCCATCATGTCATGCCAAAGCATCCCCGATAAAAACCGGCAGCTGGTCACCACTTTTCTCATACCCTTCATGTCCTGCAGTGCAAAGCTCCCAATCTACGTGCTGCTGGCTTCAACTTTTTTCCCGGCCTATCCCATAGCTGCCATAGGGGCCGTCTACACCTTGGGGATCATCATCGTGATCCTCGGCCGTATGGCTGCAAAACTTGCCGGTCTTTGGCCTCCTTGTGAGCCTGTCAGCCTTCGCGTCAAATTCAAAAAACCATCCATGGGAGTCGTCCTGAAGGAAGTCCTGGAATGCTGCATAGGTTTTATCAAAAAGGCTTTCACTGTCATACTGGCCGCTTCCATCATCATCTGGCTTCTGCAGAATTTCGATACAAAACTGGTTTCCACTTCCAACATAGAAGAAAGCCTGCTGGCTCGTCTTGGAATGTTTTTCTCCCCCGCCTTTGAACCTTTGGGCTTTGGCGACTGGAGAGCAGTCTCCGCACTTATAACAGGACTGTCTGCCAAAGAGGCCGTAGTCAGCACCTTTGCGGTGATAGCCGGCACTTCCGAGGGGCCTGCCCTTTGGATGATGCTGAAGGAAGTATTTTCTCCCTTGTCGGCCTTTTGCTTCATGGTATTCTGCCTCCTTTACATGCCTTGCATAGCCACCTTGTCAGCCATGAGGACCATCACCGGAAAGCTTTGGGTAAGCATCGCTGTCATGGCCTCGCAAACAGCCTTCGCATGGGTCGTCACATTCTTGATATTTCAGCTGATTAAAGTTATAATCTGATATATAGGAGGTGATTTTATGAGATTATACATTGCAGACGCTTTTACCGACGAGCTTTTTGGAGGAAATCCTGCAGGAGTAGTCATCTTTGAAGGCGGCGAAGATTTTCCGCCTGCCGAAACCATGAGAAAAACTGCTGCTGAACTGAGATACTCCGAAACGGCCTTTATCAAACAGCTGTCGGAAAATGAATTCAATATAAGATATTTCACACCGGCTGACGAGGTGGATCTGTGCGGCCATGCCACCATTGCTTCTTTTTCATGCCTGCTGGATGCAGGTCTTGTGGAAGACGGCAAGGATTATATCAACCACACCCTTGCCGGCACATTGAACATTTCTGTCCGGGATGGCTTCATCATGATGGATATGGCTGTTCCGGAGTACATCGGAACCATTTCCGAGCCTGCTGACCTTGCAGAGCTTTATGATATCATGGGGCTGCCTTATACTCCCGTGGAGACTGCCGATGTTTACGGCGAGGAAGTACAGCTGCTTCCAATGATGATATCAACAGGTCTTCCCGACATCATCATGCCTGTGCCGTCGAGAGCCGCTCTTGAAGAAATTTCTCCTGATTTCGGAAGACTCACTGAGCTTTCCAGGAGATATAACGTGGTAGGGGTGCATGCTTTTACCCCGGATACGGCGGAAGCCGGCATCACAGCTCACTGCAGGAATTTTGCGCCGCTCTATGATATAGATGAAGAGGCGGCCACAGGAACGTCCAACGGAGCTTTGACATATTATCTGTACTATAACGATATTTTGAAGACAGGAAGCAAGTGTGCTTTCGTTCAGGGGGAAGCCATGAAAAGGCCGTCAAAAATACTTTCTTTCCTTGACGATGCCGCTGCAGGGGCGGGAACCGATGTATGCGTTCGCGTCGGCGGAAGTGCAATTATACTTGCCAAAGGTACTATCTTGCTTTAATGTTTGAATCAGGGTGCTTCACGCACCCATTTTTATTGACACGAAAATCGCGAAAATGTATTCTAATGTTATAAGTGTTAAAGGTTTAACATGTTAGGAATTTATGCAGCAACGTTATAACAAAAGAAAGGAGTTACTCATGAGTAACACGTGCACTATGTGTGCTGAAGCGCAGGAAAAAGCGCAGAAGCTGGATGAAATAGTAGCCAAGTACAAAGATACTCGAGGTGCATTGATCCCTGTTCTCCACGAAGTTCAGGAGGTATACGGATATCTTCCTCTGGAAGTTCAGAGAGTCATTGCGGAAAAGCTCGATATTCCTTTGGCTGAAGTATATGGAGTAGTAAGCTTCTATACTCAGTTTTCCATCTATCCTAAGGGACAGTATCAGATCAACGTTTGCATGGGAACAGCCTGCTATGTAAAGGGCGCGAACGAAGTTCTGGACAAGTTCAGAACAAGGCTTTCCATCGACGTTGGCGAATGTACAGAAGACGGCAAGTTCTCACTGGAAGCATGCAGATGCATCGGAGCCTGCGGTCTTGCCCCTGTAGTTACCATCAATGACGAAGTTTACGGTAAGCTTACTGCAGACGACGTGGATGGCATCCTCGATGATTACGAAGCAAGATAGGAAAAGGAGATAAACATGATCAACAACGCAAAAGAACTCACCAAATTGAGGGATCATGCTCGTCAGTCAATGGAGATCCGTCTCGACAGACTGGTAGATCCTTCTCCTGAGAAACAGAAGATAGATATCCTGGTATGCGGAGTTGCAGGCTGTGCATCATCAGGCTCACTGAAAGTGGCTGAAGAAATCGAAGAACAGATCAAGAAGAATGGTCTTGGCGAAGAAGTCAAAGTCATCAAAACAGGCTGCTTCGGACTGTGTGCCGAAGGCCCTATCATGATGATCTGCCCTGAACACGTAATGTACACCAAGGTAACTCCTGAAGATGTTGAAGAGATCTTCGAAACTCACATCAAGGGCGGCAAGGTAGTCGGCCGACTGCTGGCAGGAGAAAACGAATACGAAGAAATCAAAGATCGTCTTCCTCAGATCCCATTCTTCTCAATGCAGAAGAGGATCGCCCTCAACAACTGCGGTATCATCGATCCGGAAAACATCGATGAATACATCGCTCTCGACGGTTATCAGGCTCTGGCTAAGGTCCTCAACGAATATGAACCTGATGACGTTATCGACGAAATCAAGAAATCCGGCCTGAGAGGAAGAGGCGGCGGCGGCTTCCCTACAGGACGTAAGTGGGAATCATCTGCAGTGGTGCAGGATCACGAAAAATACGTTATCTGCAACGCTGACGAAGGTGACCCGGGCGCATTCATGGACAGATCCATCCTGGAAGGCGACCCTCATTCAGTTATCGAAGCCATGATCATCAACGGCTATGCCGTTGGTTCACATCAGGGCTACATATACGTAAGAGCTGAGTACCCTGTAGCTGTACAGAGACTGGCTGTTGCCATAAGGCAGGCCAAGGAATACGGCTTCCTGGGTAAGAACATCTTAGGCAAAGGCTTTGACTTCGATCTGGAAGTAAGACTTGGAGCAGGTGCTTTCGTATGCGGCGAAGGTTCTGCACTGATGACTTCCATCGAAGGCAAGAGAGGCGAGCCTAGACCTAAGCCTCCTAGATCAGCAGAAAAGGGACTTTGGAAGAAGCCAACGGTACTGAACAACGTTGAAACATATGCCAACGTTCCTCAGATCATCAGAAACGGCGCTGACTGGTTCAGAGGCATCGGTACAGAAGGTTCCAAGGGAACTAAAGTATTCGCTCTCGGCGGCAAGATCAACAACATCGGTCTGGTGGAAGTTCCTATGGGAACTACCCTCAGAGAGATCATCTACGATATCGGCGGCGGTATCCCCGGCGGCAAAGCATTCAAGGCTGCACAGACAGGCGGTCCTTCAGGCGGATGTCTGCCGGCAGACTGTCTCGACACTCCTATCGATTACGATTCCCTGACTAAACTGGGCTCAATGATGGGTTCAGGCGGTCTTATCGTAATGGACGAAGATACTTGTATGGTAGACCTGGCAAGATTCTTCCTGGACTTCACAGTTGATGAATCCTGCGGCAAGTGTCCTCCATGCCGTATCGGAACAAAGAGAATGCATGAGATCCTGGTAAGGATCACTGAAGGTAAGGGCGAACCTGAAGACCTGGATAAGCTGGAAGTTCTGGCCAAGAACATCAAGGCTTCAGCTCTGTGCGGACTGGGACAGAGTGCTCCTAACCCTGTTCTCTCAACAATGAAATACTTCAGAGACGAATATATGGCTCACGTTGTAGAAAAGAAATGTCCTGCAGGCGTGTGCAAATCCATGGTTAAGTTCATCATCGACATCGATGCCTGCAGAAGATGCGGCATCTGTAAGAAGGGCTGTCCTACCGGTGCTATCTCCGGAGACAAGAACACTCCATTCGTTATCGATCAGGATAAGTGCGTTAAGTGCGGAATTTGTATGGAAAAATGTCCATTCAAGTCCATACTCAAGAACGCGTAGTAAGGAGGCTTGCTAGATATGAACAAAGTAAACATAACCATAGACGGCATCAAATTGTATGTGCCTGAAAACTATACTATCCTGGAAGCTGCCAAGGAAGTAAGCATCAATATCCCTACCCTTTGCTTCCTGAAAGACGTCAACGAGATCGGCTGCTGCCGTATGTGCCTTGTTGAATTAAAGGGTTCCAAAACGCTCCAGGCTGCCTGCGTACATCCTGTCAAGGAAGGCATGGAAGTATTTACCCATACACCTAAGGTAATGGAAGCAAGAAAGGTAAACCTTGAACTGATCCTTTCAAACCACAACGCAAGCTGCCAGACTTGTACAAGAAGCTGGATGGACTGCGAACTGCAGGCACTGGCCAACAAGCTGTCGGTGGACACCGTAAGATTTGAAGGTGAAAACAAGAAGATGCCTCTTGATGTCGGCGTTTCCATCGTAAGAGACCCCAACAAGTGCATCCTTTGCAGACGCTGCGTAAGCGCATGTAAGAATATCCAGACTGTAGGCGTTATCGACCTGGTGAACAGAGGCTTCAACACTCAGGTGGGCTCACCTTTCGGGCTGCCTCTGTCAGAAACACCTTGCGTCAACTGCGGACAGTGCATCAACTACTGCCCTGTGGGCGCACTTCATGAAAAGGACGATATCGACAAGGTTTGGGAGGCTATATACGACCCTGACAAACACGTTGTGGTACAGACAGCTCCTGCTGTAAGAGTTGCCCTCGGCGAAGACTTCGGAATGCCTATCGGCACTCCTGTAACAGGTAAGATGGTAACTGCCCTGAGAATGCTGGGCGTTGACAAGGTGTTCGATACAGATACAGGCGCAGACCTGACCATCATGGAAGAAGTTGCCGAACTGATCGACAGAGTAAGAGGCGGCGGCAAGCTCCCTCTGATCACATCCTGCTCACCGGGATGGATCAAGTTCTGCGAACACAACTTCCCGGGAATGCTGGATAACCTTTCATCATGCAAATCACCTCAGCAGATGTTCGGTTCAGTACTCAAGTCATACTATGCAGAAAAGAACGACATCGATCCTAAGGATGTATTCGTAGTATCCATCATGCCATGTACAGCCAAGAAGTTCGAAGCTGCAAGACCTGAAATGGAAGTGGACGGCATCAGAGATGTGGACGTGGTTCTCACCACAAGGGAGCTGGGCAAGATGATCTACGACATCGGTATCGACTTCCCTAATCTGGGAGATTCTACATTTGACAATCCATTCGGCAACGCCACAGGTGCCGGCGTTATCTTCGGTGCTACAGGCGGTGTTATGGAAGCTGCCCTCAGAACTGCAGCTGACCTGCTGACAGGCATCTCTGCAGACAACATCGAATACGAGCCTGTAAGAGGACTTGAAGGAATCAAGGTGGCTACAGTACAGGCGGGAGATCTGAAACTGAGAGCTGCAGTTGCCCACGGACTGGGCAATGCAAGAAAGCTGATGGAAAAGATCGAAAGCGGCGAAGAAGAATTCCACTTCGTAGAAGTTATGGCATGTCCAGGCGGATGCGTAAACGGCGGCGGACAGCCTCTCCAGTTATCAGATGTTAGAAGCTGGACTGACGTGAGAGCAGAAAGAGCCAAAGGCCTTTATACAGAGGACAGAGGAACTTTCATCAGAAAGTCCCACAACAACCCTGCAGTTAAGAAACTGTACAAGGAATATCTTGGTATGGCCGGCGGCAGCAGATCACATCAGCTGCT
>CAYTVH010000004.1:0-29077 GCA_964441805.1 uncultured Oscillospiraceae bacterium
GGTTGTATGATCCGCTGAAATTGGTGCATCGTTCAAGAAAAAATAGTGTCGTTGTATATGGTGAGCTTACAACAGCTGAAGGAAAGCCAATTATGGCCTCGCTTGAAATCAAGACTCAAAAGAATGGAAATAGCGTGGTGGACTTAACGATACTTACAAGTGCTTATGCTAGAAGTAGTGGGGAAGAAACCAATGACAAAGATCAGTATTTGTTAGACAACAGCAGAATACTGTATGTAGAGCCACAAAAAGAAAAAACCGACACTTGGTTAAAATCACTCAGGCTGCAATTGCCGTCAGATATAACTAAGTACGGTTATATAAATAAAATAGCACGCTATGGTAGCTCTGTCAATAACAAGAAAGAGCCTACAGCTATGGAACTTGCTCTGCAAAAGGCAAAGCAGGGTGGCAGGGTTCGAGTTGTATGACACGTTGAAAATGGTGTATCGTTCAACAACAACGGAAAAAATAAGAGGATGTTGCGAATGATTACTTATGAAGAAGCATACAAAAAAGCAAATAAAGAGTATGAAGATTTGAAAATTATAAGCTGTGTTGATATTGGGGAAAAGTATGTTTTTTCATTCGGTATCGACAAAGACGACATTCCGCCGGGCGTTCCGATGGTAAGTGTTTCGAAAGAAAATGCAAAAGTAGATTATCTCACAATACCGCCACTTGAAAACATCGAACTTTTGGAAAAAGGCAAAGAACTTATAGTAATGTCCTAAACGGACGGCATAAAAGATACAAGGCAGTTGTATGACACGTTGAAAATGGTGCATCGTTCAACGAAGTATAGGAAAAAGGTAAAACAAGAAAATGAAAAAGGTTGATTACTTCGAACATCTACAACCTATTCCTTATGAAGATATGGAAGAGGATAATTATAAGATTGTAAAAGGCTCACTTTATAATAAACTGCAAAGAGATAAAGTGATCTTCAAAGATTGGACTGCACAAAACATCGTTAACCGGGCCTTACATGACTTGGATTACCACATGAATCAAAATGGCATGGAAAAGGCGATTTATGTAATTGCATCAATGCTTTTCCAAATCGAAGTAGATGAGGTCGATGAACAGCTAGCATATGAAGCACATTGTGATGTAGCTGATTTGGAAACGGGTAAATATGATTATCTTTTTCATGAAGAAGACCTTCCTCTGTTGAAGGCAGATATGAAAACCATAAGATCATATTTGGACCAGCATCCTCATTTATGTGAGGAGTAGAAATAAAGAACTATGAGTTGTATGATCCGCTGAAATTGGTGCATCGTTCAAGAAAGGTGGATCGTCGGTTTGATGATCGCGGCTAAGGCTGGTTTACATGATTTCGCAACGAAAATACCCACTTACGAAGGTGATTTCGTTGCAGAACGCCGTAAATCATTGAGAAATGCAACGAAAAGCATGCAATATGGCAACTGTTTCGTTGACACACCTCATAAAACGGCAAACATTTGGTGTCCTAATGAGGAAAAAATATAGATTTATAGCAGAATCCAGAGCTTTCATTAGATGAATGCAACGAAAGACCCTATGAAAATAGAACTTTTCGTTGCAAAACCTTGTAAGGCGGGTGGTGAAAGTGCAGAGGGGTTCTGGTTGTATGATCCGCTGAAATTGGTGCATCGTTCAACCAAATCTTCAGCAATTATGGCAGTTGGTGAAGTTGTCGAAAAAGGTAAAATAATTGATGCTCAGAAGAAGTGGCATGGAAAAGATTTTGACACCGTTGTTTTAGCAGCGCCAGTGGAGATTGCAGGAAAAGACAATTATATGGCAGTGGTTATCAAGAGGAAGGTCGTTGATAAGAATAAAACTAAAGGCGACTTTCAGAATTTCTATGTTCACGCCATCGGATGGGTAGACATAAAAAAAGGCAACAGGTCTTTCACAACAGCCGCGGAAACTGAATCATCAGAAACCAGTGGCGGACCTACTGCCGCTATAGATAGATTACTAGATTTGTTAGTAGATGTCAAGTTGTATGACACGTTGAAAATGGTGTATCGTTCAACGAAACTGCTACTATAGCACATAATAGGCGTGAAGAAATTGAATCATGGGTTGATATGGGCGGCAAATATGAAGAACATATGGCTATGATGGATATTTTTAGCGCATTATTCAAAGGACACATTAATATTAAGTTTGGACATTATAAAGAGTATTGGAATGAGGATCCGAGAAATCAAGCGTTAGAGGTATTTGCCAATATAAGTAGCATGGATATTTTAGGTACTTTGCCTAATGAGGAGATCTTAAAATCGATAATTGCTGCATATAAGGAGATTGTAAATGAAAGAGTTGATTAGGGCTGTAAATGCTGACAAGGAAATAGTGGAGTTAAGAGATAAATATTATGCATTAACAGGAGAGATGATACCTTTTCATTGGAAAGAGTTCAATATCATCACTTACAAGGAACATTTAAGAAAAAAGATTCGTGAAGCAGAGGAACAACAGACAAACAACTAGGAACGTGTTGTATGACACGTTGAAAATGGTGTATCGTTCAACTGAAGTGTTGTACAAAAGGGGTTCATCCTTTAGAATTATAAACCTAGCAGAACAAGCAGGAATTCATTATATTTTAATGGAGGAAGTAAATGAGTGAAGAATTGAAAAGAGGAATCCCTAAAGGAAGAACAACAGGTAGAATTGTATCAACTGCTGAAGAAATAGAAAAACATGATCGTGACTTTGAAAAAATCCTGAAGAAAATAGGGGTCTTAAAAGAAGGTCAATCCATAAATGACTTAAAAAACAAGCAATAAGCACCTATGCACCATGATAGGTGCTGTTGTATGACACGTTGAAAATAGTGTATCGTTCAACAGTTGCAAATTGGGCATTAGCTATAGCTTTTATTGTAGTTCTCATAGATTGGGGTATTATGGGCTTAAAACTGCTTGATAATGATTATAACATCACTATTGAAGCCTACATTGGTCTTGCCTGTTTTATAGTTATTTTTGTTAGTATTCTCATTAAGTGCTTTACTGATAGATGTCCTCATTGTGGCAAGATAAGAGCAACCAAAGGAGCTTACTGCTCCTATTGTGGTAACAAGATAAGTAAGCAATAAGCATAGGTAGAAAAGGAGTGGTATTGTATGATAAAGACTAAAGGAATAGCTATTTTGTTATTTGCTATTTTGTTGCAATTATGTAGCACAGGAATGGAACTGCTTACATTAGCAATAGGGATTGTCGGTCTGGTTATTACCATACTTGATGATAAGAAGAGAGAATAAGCAAGGAACGTACTCCGGTGACCTTCGTTGTATGATCCGCTGAAATTGGTGCATCGTTCAAGCCAAACATATGGACATTTGGAAAATCCCTCCAAGTGTCCTTTTTTCTTGGAATTTGGGGAGTTTGTATCATGTTTTTCCCACAATTTCAATATGGCTATTCGGACGCTTCCTAGTTGAATTAGCTCCACTAAAAAATCGGGGAATTAATTGTCATTTTCTCCCCGATTTTCTTATATTGTCTAGTCATATAGAGAAGTTCGATCCATTCCCGGCTTTTTCCACCTAGAATCCTCTATAAGTTGTATGACCCGCTGAAATTGGTGCATCGTTCAAGAAAATGTGCATAATCTCAATACCGGAATCAGCCTATTACCCACAAAACACTTGCATTCAAATCAAGTAAATGTTAGTATGAACTTGTGAGAAGTCAGAATCGAAAGATTTGAGATTGCCACCCGATGGGGTGGCAATTTTTTTAGGAGGTACAAAATGAGTTTATATTGGCCTATAGTTTTAGCAGTTTGTGCAGATATCGTGTATCAGATCAGTGCTAAATCAACACCACATGATATCAACCCTTTTGCATCGCTTACGATCACTTATTTGATTGGTGCCGCCATATCAGCTGCCATATATTTTCTGGTAAGCAGTGGAGGTAACCTTATAAATGAAATCAAAGAGATAAACTGGGCAACGTTCCTAATGGGTCTTGCAATAGTTGGATTGGAAGCAGGCAGCATATATATGTACAAGGTGGGATGGAACATCAATACCGGTTATATCGTCAAGTCAATAATATTGGGGATAGCGCTTATAGCGGTAGGCTATTTCCTGTATAAAGAGCAGGTCAGCGGTACAAAAATCGCCGGCATAGCTGTGTGCATGCTGGGACTTTTCCTCATCAATAAATAAAGGTTTCGTTTTGTATACCAAAACGTGTATAATGTAGTTGGAGGAAGAGCAAATGGCAAAGATTTTGATTACGGAAGACAATATAAGCCTTAGACAGTTGATGGTGATCCACCTGAAAAGGGCAGGGCATATCGTATACGAAGCAGCCAATGGTTTGGATGCCCTTGAAGTTATGGATCACAACCACGTGGACATTATTATCGCAGACATTATGATGCCTGTGATGGACGGATATCAGCTCATTCAGGAAATCAGAGCAGTCGGCATAGATACACCTGTTCTAATTGTTACATCCAAGGATCGGCTGGAAGACAAGCGAGTAGGATTCAAATCAGGTGCTGATGACTATATGACAAAGCCTGTTGAGATGGAAGAAATGCTATTAAGGGTCGAAGCCATGCTTAGACGCTGCAGAATAGCAGACTCCAAAAGATTGACCGTTGGTAATGTTAAGCTGGACTTAAACTCACTGACTGTAAAAACGGATGAGTACGAAATCGTTCTCAGACAAAAAGAATTCCTTTTGCTGGAAAAGCTCCTTGCTTCTCCCAAAAAGATATTTACAAGGCAGTCTCTTATGGATGAAATATGGGGATATGACAGCCAGTCAACGCTGCGTACAGTAGATGCCCATATCAAATCTCTCAGAGCTAAGTTAAAATATATAGATGATTTCAGCATAGAAACCATCAGAGGGCTTGGCTACAAGGCGGTGATCAACAAATGAGGAAATTCAGATCCAGACTCAGCATCGCCATGGTTACCCTGGTTATGGTAACTTCTTTTTTGTCTGTACTGTTCGCCATACTGACTGTCAATGGGAGGTTTCTTGAACGTCCACAGATGCGACACATGATGTTTGGACTTGCAGCAGGAGATCTATTTCTGCTGATAATCCTCATAATGGCGTTGGCAGCAGGGTTTACTATCATAGTAAGATCTATGATGCAGCCCATACTTCAGCTTGACAGAGCCGTAGAAAAAGTGACTGAAGGTGATTACAGCGTCAAAATAGATACATATAATAAACCGGTAGAGATGGCAGGGCTTCTCGATAACTTCAACAAAATGGTGGAACAGCTCAGCTATAATGAATACTTGCATAAAGATTTCAGCTCCAACATTTCCCATGAATTCAAAACTCCGCTGGCTATAATCAAAGGGTATGCAGATCTTTTGGAAGAGGGGGTTCTTACAGAAGAAGAACAGAAAAACTATGCAAGATATATTTCCAGAGAATCCAAAAGACTTTCAACCCTTACTGCAAACCTTTTGAGCCTCAGCAGCCTTGATTATGACAGGATACATGGAAGAAAAACTAATTTCTCCCTTGACGAACAGATCAGACAGACAGTTCTGAACATGGAAGCAAAATGGCTTGAAAAAAATATTGGAATAGAACTTGATCTTCAGCAAGTGTATTTTACCGGAGATGAAGAACTGTTGAATCAAGTATGGTTCAATCTTCTGGATAATGCCATAAAATTCACTGAAGCAGGAGGTAAAGTATCTATAACTGCATCTAAGAGAGATAGTATAATTGAAGTTACCGTTGCAGATACAGGCACGGGAATGGATGCAGAAACATTAAGGCACATATACGAACAATTCTACAGGGGAGACACGGCAAAGAGATATGAAGGGACCGGCCTTGGTCTGTCATTGGTACAGCGAATAATACAGCTCCATGACGGTAGGATATCAGCTGAAAGCAAACCGGGTGAAGGCACTAAATTCACCATCACTCTGCCAATTGGGAAAAACAAATAATTATAATCGTAACTGCGGAAGTTCTCTTATAGTTCACACAAAAAGTATACAATCAGGCTGCAATTTTATGCTCTATTGACATAAGATATGCAGCTTTTATTTTGAGGTGGACATGACATGAGCAGTAAAATCAAGAAAAATAGAATATACAAGGCGCACTATCTATCTGCCTGCAGGCTGGATAACTGGGTGCGTCTTTTGCGTGAAAACAAGTGCAAGATATCAAGGAGTAAAATGCCGCAGTTTCTGTATATGCTGGGGACAAGCATCTTACTGACACCCTTTACTTTGCTGGAAAGTCTGATCTTTGCGGCACCCATAAGACGACATAAGATGGAAAAGGATCCAATTTTCATCATTGGACACTGGCGCTCCGGTACCACTTATCTTCAGAATCTGCTGTCAAAAGACAAACAGTTTGGATGGTGTGATCCCGTAAGCACTACCACATTCTGTAACAGTTATCTTTTGGGACCTTTGATGGCAAAAATACAAGGCGGCGTTTTAGGCCAGGCACGTCCCATGGATAATATGGAATATAAACTGGATCTTCCGATGGAGGACGTGTTCGCACTGAATCTCATTTCTACCCACTCCATCATCCATCTGATAGCTTTTCCTCAGAATTTCCAACATTATCTGCAGGAATCATTCATAGATGAACTGCCGGAAAGATCCCAAAAGCAATGGGAGAAGGCGACAAAATATGTTCTTAAGAAGATAAGCCTGAGGAATAAGGGGAAGCAGCTGATGCTAAAGAGCCCCGATCATACATGTCACGTGAGCAAATTGATAGAGATGTATCCTGATGCCAAGTATGTGAATATACACAGAGATCCTTATGTGACGATCATGTCGACCATAAACATGTTCAAAAAGCAGATGGAGCTTATACAGCTCAATGATGCACCTGATGACCTTGAAGTCTTGCTTGAAGATGCCATCGTTGAACTGTTCAGGCATATATACAGTAAACTGTTCACACTGATGGACAGCGGTGCATTCAAAGAAGGCACTATAGTAGATGTCCCTTATGATAAGCTTTCAGCTGAACCTGAAGATACTTTGAAGATGATATATGATGAGCTGGGGCTTGATGGATTTGAGGATGCTTTACCGCACTTCAGGGAGCACATAGCATCGGTGAACAGCTATGTTAAAAACAAATTTGAACTGCAGCCGCGGTTAAGGGAAAAGATTAATGACAAGCTGGGATTTTATTTTGTACGTTACGGTTACGAATGGAGGTAATTATGAGAGTTGACGGAAGACGCGTAAAAGACATGAATTCAATGTACCATCTTATCCCGCAGTTTTTGACCCATCGCTGGGATTCAATGAATATGATCACAGTCGATATTCCCCTGGATCCCATCAAGGAATACAAAAATAAGAAAAGAGTTGAAGGGATATCCATGAACCACATGGATATAGTATTGGCTGCATATATTCGCACAGCTGCAGAGTTCCCATATTTGAATCGTTTCGTTGGGAATAAGAAGGTGTATGCTCATAAAGATTTCGCTGTATCCATGGTGGTGATGAGACCGGGAACCGATGAAGATACTTTTGGCAAAATATACCTCGAATATACAGACACTATCTTCGATGTACATAAAAAGATTTCCGAATATGTTGAAGCAAATAAGAGGGACGATAATCCTAACATGCTGGATAAGGCCATGAAAATAATTAAAAGTTTTCCGGGATGTCTCAATCTGATCGGATTCATTCTGAGATTCATGGATAAACATGGTCTGCTGCCTCAGATAATCGTTGATGCCAGCCCATTTCATGCCAGCCTTCTCATATCCAATCTGGCAAGTATACGAACCAATCATATATATCATCATGTGTATGAATTCGGTACAACAAGCGTAGCCATCACCATGGGCAATTCGCGTATAGTCCCTAAGGAAAAGAAAGGCGAGATCGTCTTTGAAAAGTGTATTCCACTGGGTATCGTAATGGATGAAAGGATCTGCGGAGGCCATGATTTCGCCAAAGCATTCTCGCGGTTAAGACATTATATGGCGAAGCCTGAGCTGCTGGAAGGGCCGCCGCAGTTCGAGATCACCCCGGACAGATAGACGTGAACCATCCATAAAGATTGTTTAGGAGAGATATAATGAGCTACTCATCACATTTAGATGCTCTTGAAGCTGAAGCCATATACATCATAAGAGAAGTGGCAGCAGAGTGTGAAAATCCGGTGATGCTTTATTCCATCGGTAAAGACTCATCTGTAATGCTTCATCTGGCACTTAAGGCTTTTTATCCTGAAAAGCCTCCGTTTCCGTTCATGCATGTGAACACCACATGGAAATTCAGGGAAATGATCGACTTCAGGGAAAAAGCAGCAGAAAAATACGGAATAGAAATAATAGAATACATAAATCAGGAAGGGATAGATGAAGGCATCAATCCTTTCGATCACGGTGCGGCTTATACTGATATCATGAAGACGAAAGCCCTCAAGCAGGCACTGGATAAGTACGGCTTCGATGCAGCTTTTGGCGGCGGAAGACGAGATGAAGAAAAGTCCCGTGCCAAGGAAAGGATATTTTCCTTCAGAAATCCTGATCATGCATGGGACCCAAAAAACCAGCGTCCTGAGATGTGGAAGCTTTTTAATACCGATATCAACAAAGGCGAAAGCATAAGAGTATTTCCGCTTTCCAACTGGACAGAGAAAGACATATGGCAGTATATCAGAAGAGAGAACATAGATATCGTTCCTCTCTATTATGCTGCAGAAAGACCTTTCGTTGAAAGGGACGGCAACTTGATCATGGTGGATGATGACAGACTGAAGCTGAAGCCGGGCGAAGAGATAAAATATGAAAAGATCCGCTTCAGGACTTTGGGATGCTATCCTCTGACCGGAGGCGTTCGCAGCGATGCAGACACTCTCGACGCCATAATCGAAGAAACCCTTAGTGCTGTATCATCAGAAAGGACCAGTCGTGTCATCGACAGCGACGGCGGAAGCGCCAGCATGGAAAAAAGAAAGAGGGAGGGGTACTTCTAATGAACGGACTTCTGAAATTCATAACTTGCGGAAGCGTAGATGATGGTAAATCCACCCTCATAGGACATATGCTTTATGATGCTAAATTGATTTTCGCAGATCAGGAAAAGGCACTGGTGCTGGACAGCAAGATCGGCTCAAGAGAAGGTGAAATAGACTATTCACTGCTCTTGGACGGACTTATGGCAGAACGTGAACAGGGCATCACCATAGACGTTGCCTACAGATATTTCACCACTGAAAAAAGATCATTTATCGTAGCTGACACGCCGGGGCATGAAGAATATACAAGAAACATGGCAGTAGGTGCATCCTTTGCAGACCTGGCTGTCATACTGATAGATGCTTCCCAGGGAGTTCTTGTACAAACAAGACGTCACGCCAGGATATGTTCGCTGATGGGTATCAAGCACTTCGTCTTTGCAGTAAACAAGATGGACCTTATCGCATTTGATGAGGAGAAGTTCATGGACATCAAAGCTGAGATAAAGGTGCTGATGAGTGAATTCGAATATGACTCCATGGCAATAATACCTGTATCAGCTACTGATGGAGATAATGTCACAACCAGGTCTCGAAGGACGCTTTGGTATGATGGACCTTCACTCCTTGGTTATCTGGAAAATATAGATGTAGCCGCTGCTGATACCGAGGATGGATTTACCATGCCTATACAGAGAGTTTGCAGGCCCCACAGCAATTTTAGAGGCTTCCAGGGGCAGGTCGAAACGGGATCCATAGAGGTCGGAGACGAGATCCGTATACTTCCTTCCAACGAAAAGGCTAAGGTAAAAGAAATCATAACAGGCTTCGACAGCGTTCAAAAAGCAGTTAAAGGACAGGCAGTGAACATCTGTCTGGATAAGGAAATCGACGCTTCCAGAGGATGTGTCATCGTTAAAGATGCAGCCGCACAGATCGGAAACATGTTCACCGTAAAGCTTTTATGGATGGATGATGTAAGACTGGTGGCCGGTAAGAACTATATGCTCAAGATAGGCACTAAGCGTATTCCGGCTGTAGTTATGGATATTAAATATAAGATCGACGTCAATACAAGAGACCGTGTCAATGCAGACACCATATACAAGAATGAGATAGCAGTATGCGATATTTCAACGTCTGAAAAGGTGGTGCTGGATGAGTTTAGACAGAATCCTGCATTGGGGTCATTTATCCTCATAGACAGAGTATCCCATATGACATCGGCGTGTGGTGTCGTTACCAAGATGATATCCAGATCGGACAATCTCACATGGCATGATATGACCATAACTAAAGACCAGAGAGCGGCTCAGAAGAGCCAGAGTCCGAAGACCATATGGCTTACGGGCCTTTCCGGATCAGGCAAGTCGACCCTTGCCAATGAGATAGAGAAGAGACTTTTCCTTATGGGCAAGCATACCATGAGTCTCGATGGGGATAATGTGCGCCTGGGACTCAACAAAAATCTGGGCTTTGAAGAGGGGGACAGGATAGAAAACATCAGAAGGGTTGCTGAAGTTGCCAAGCTGATGAACGATGCAGGGGTGATAGTGATCACATCCTTTATTTCCCCGTATGAACGTGACAGATTGATGGCAAGAGATATAATCGGCAATGAAGATTTTATCGAAGTATATGTGAGCACTCCGATCGAAGAATGTGAGAAACGCGATGTGAAGGGGCTGTATAAGAAGGCAAGAGAAGGAAAGATACCTTCATTCACAGGAGTATCAAGTCCTTATGAAATACCGAAAGACCATCAGATAGAAATAGACACATCAAATATCACCATTGAAGAGGCTGCAGACATGCTGATGAGGCAGCTCGAAGAATTGTTATAGTGAAATTTCCGGGGTACGCATATATGAAGAAACGTTTTGGCTGGCTTATATCATTTCTAAAGATCGGTGCCATAGGTTTTGGCGGAGGAACATCGCTGATCCCTGTCATCGAACATGAGATGGTCAACAGCCGCAAGCTTGTCTCAAAAGAAGAATATGATTCTGCTGTTATCGCAGCTTCCATAACACCGGGAGCGTTGCCGGTGGAAATCTCTGCGTATATCGGCAAGAACATAGGCGGCATCAAAGGCATGCTTTTTGCACCTGCCTGTATGATCCTGCCGGGAGTAGTCCTTACGGTTCTGCTCCTTGCCACCATGAGTTCCCTTGATGCGGAGTTTATCAAGCAGATAGAAATATTGTCCATCGGGATCACAGCATTCATTTTTTCCATGATGACCAGGTACATAACAGGTACTTTCTCATGGGCGAAAGACAAGAGATGCACATTGCCGGCACTTGCCGTAGTTCTCGGAGTATTCTTCTTAAGTGCAGGGAAATCAGCAGGGAAGATCCTTGCCGGCTTTGGCATAACGTGGGAAGTGCTTTTCAGCATTTCGACAGTACATATCCTCATCATGGCATTTTTCGTGATATGCTATGCCGGAAGTAAACGTAATGCATCAAGCTATATCGTTTCCGCAGTGCTGTGTGTGCTTTACATACTGTTTGTATCCAAAGCGCAGATAATGTATTTGCTGCTGGATGATATGGTGCTTTGTAGCGTACTCTTCCGCATACTTCAGCTGATCATGGTCGGCCTCTCTGTATATGGAGTTGCTTCTGTAAGAGAGAGATCCGAGAAGATACAAAAGATATCTCCCAAGGGTATGCTGATGGAAAATGCCATATGGTTCATCATCCTTGTCATAGCATGTATACCTGCATTTTTTATGGTGCCGGATATATTCAAATATATCGGCAATGGATTCCTGTCTTCGCTTATTTCATTCGGAGGCGGAGATGCATACCTTACAGTGGCAGACGGCATGTTTGTGGGCACCGGCATGATATCCGAAGAGGATTTTTACGGCAGACTGGTAATACTGGTGAATGTGCTGCCCGGGTCCATCTTATGCAAAACGCTGACAGGTATAGGATATTACGTTGGCTATGGTGCAGGCGGAATGGGTGCAGCCATCGCAGCAGCTTTCTCAGGTTTCGTATGCAGTCTGATAGGCTCATGCTTTACCATTACAGTTGTGAGATATTTCTTCGATGCTTTCGAGAAGATGAGAGCCTTCGCAGTATTGAAAGAATGGATAAAAGCGATCATTTCAGGACTTCTGGGGAATGTAATGCTGTCTTTGATATATCAGTGTCTTGAGGTGGCTCACAACTATGGAGGAAATGGCGCTTTAGCATTTTTGGAGCTGGCGTTTATATATGGGTTAAATATATTCCTGACTAAAAAATTTGCCCTTGGAACATGGGTAAATGTACTCATTTCCATAGGTGCAGCTTTGATATTGGGGAATGTTATAATGTAGGAGGAGAGATCAAGATGGACAAGAAATCCATAAGAAGACTGTCCTATGTGGGGATAGCGGCAGCAAGTGCAGCAGCGGCAGGTACCGCTGCGTGGATACTAACAAAGAAATTGCTTGATATTGCCATGGATAAGGATGGTGTAAAACCATCAAAGGGCAGCGAAAAAGTAAGAAATCGTCTTTGTGGGTTTAGCAATGAAGATGGGTTCCTTGATAAACTGGAAGAAGGCGCTGTTAAGCTGGCGGCAGCGGAAACGGAGCATATAGAGATAACAGGGTATGACGGAACAAAACTGTCAGCACATCTGTGTACTTGTAAAAATCCAAAGAGAGTGGTGATCGCTGTACATGGATGGAGATCCACTTGGAACAGGGATTTCGGTATGGTGGCCGATTTCTGGTCAGACAACGACTGTGACGTTCTGTTTATGGAACAGAGATGCCAGGGAGAAAGCGAAGGAGAATATATCGGATTTGGCTTATTGGAACGCTATGACTGTCGCGATTGGGCTGTGTGGGCACATGAGAGATACGAGGGGAGACTTCCTATATATTTGGATGGGGTATCCATGGGTGCTACCACAGTCCTGATGGCGTCAGGTCTTGAGCTTCCGGAAAGCATCAAGGGGATAATAGCCGACTGTGGGTTCACGTCGCCGTATGCTATTTGGAAACATGTGAGCGAGAACCATATGCATATAAAATACGGACCGATCAAAAATATAGCTGATATGATCTGCAGACATAAGATACAGATGAGTGCAGATGAGTATTCAACGGTTGATGCACTTAAGAACAATGACATACCTGTTTTGTTCGCCCATGGTACGGCAGATCCTTTCGTCCCTGTGGAGATGACCTATGAGAATTATATGGCATGCAAGGCGCCTAAAAGGCTTGTCATAGTTCCGGGTGCTGCTCATGGATTGAGCTTTTATGTTGAAAAGGAACGTTATGCTAAAGAGCTCAAGGAGTTCTGGAAAGAGAACGACGACAGATAGAAAGAGTGCTTTTTGCATGATTTGGACTTCTTCGGGAATAATAACCCGGAGAAGTTTTTTTATTATCACGGCGAAGCCGAATTTGTTGTTGGAAAGAGGAATATCCATGGTAGATAAAAAGGATGTCGCAAAAGCATATGAAAAGTACGCCGGCAAGTTTACACCTAAGCCCAAATACTTCATCAATTCATTAAAAGCTTTCGCTGCCGGAGGAGCGATCTGTACTGCCTCTTTGTGGCTGGAAAATAGGTTCATCGCTTCAGGGGTACCTGAAAAAGATGCGGGAGTGTATGTGGTGATCATTTTAATCATGCTGGCACAGCTGCTCACAGGTCTTGGCTGGTTCGATACCATCGGCAAACATGTGGGTGCAGGTGTGATAGTACCGATCACCGGTTTTGCCAATTCGATGGTGGCTCCGGCACTGGAATATAAGAAGGAAGGTATAGTCCTGGGAGTAGGGGCCAAGCTGTTTTCCCTGGCAGGACCGGTGCTGGTGAGCGGTATAACGGTGTCTGCCATAATTGGTGTAGTGTATTGGGTATTGGATAAGGTTGGTATGTGATGGGAAACAGAAAACAGACTGTGATGTTTAAAAACAAGCCATATGTTCTCGGCGCATATTCTCTTGGTGGTGAAAAAGAGGGAAATGGGCCGTTCAGAGAATGGTTTGACGATTGCCTCAGAGATGATATGTACGATGAGTCCACATGGGAGAAAGCAGAAAGCAAAATGCTCAAGACAGCAATGAGAGAAGCCATGAGGAGAGCCGGAAAGGAAAAAGAAGAGATCGGCGCGATGCTCAGCGGAGACCTTCTGAATCAACTCATGTCATCGTCATTCATGGCTAGAGATATGCATATACCTTTTCTTGGGATGTATGGAGCTTGTTCAACCATGACTGAATCCCTAATGCTGGGCTCAGTGTTGGTAGATGGTGGTTACAGCGACAATGTCATCATAGGTGCATCCAGCCATTATTGTACTGCGGAGAGGCAGTTCAGGATGCCGCTGGAACATGGTAACCAGAGGCCGCCTTCGGCCCAGTGGACTGCAACGGCAGCAGGGGCCATGTTATTGTCTGCTTCGGAAGGATCAAGGGAACTGGAGGCAGATAAAAACGGCAATACAGCTCGTCTAAAGAAAGTACGAGTGGAATCAGGGACCATTGGAAAAGTGATCGATGCGGGGGTAAAAGACGCCAATCAAATGGGCAGCGCCATGGCTCCTGCGGCAGTTGATACGCTCCTCAATCATCTGGTAGACACGGGAAGGACCATCGATTATTACGATATAGTTCTCACGGGAGATCTCGGATTCATAGGTAAGGACATAATGAAAGATTTGCTGGCAGATGCCGGAATTGATAAAAAAGCATTGGATGAAAGGTATGATGACTGTGGTGCGATGATCTATGAACCACAACAGGATGTACACAGCGGAGGCAGCGGATGTGGATGCTCCGCATCTACTTTTGCAGGCTATGTATATAAGAAAATGAGAAGAGGAGATATCAGGAGAGCTTTGATCATGTCTACAGGGGCATTGCTTTCCACCATAAGCCCTTTCCAGGGTGAATCTATACCGGGGATCGCTCATGCAATATCATTGGAAGCAGAATAAACAGAACTAAAGAAAGGGAAGTAAGAGGATATGGATTATTTATATGCGTTTCTTGTTGGAGGGGCCATATGTGTAGTTGGCCAGGTCTTGATGGATGCTACAAAACTGACGGCACCAAGAGTTCTGGTCATACTCGTGATTGCAGGTGCTTTGCTGCAGGCGTTCCATCTTTATCAGCCGCTGGTGGATCTTGCAGGGACAGGGGCAAGAGTCCCTTTGCCGGGATTTGGATATAATCTTGCAAAGGGTGCCATGGAGGGCGCCCGGTCGGGCATACTGGGAGCAGTTACCGGTGGAGTCGAGGCAGCAGCGGGAGGTATATCAGTGGCCATAGGCTGGGGATATTTGATCGCTTTGCTGTTCAATCCCAAGTCGGTAAGATAATAGTCATCTTTGTACGGAATCAAAAAAGCGACCTCGTGAAGAGGTCGCTTTGCATATTGCCGTTAATTCGTTGCCGATGTCGGTTCTGTAGTTGCATCAGTTGATTCTGTACTTGTTTCAGACTCTGAAGTAGGGGCTGTGGTAGTTGTAGTCTGTGTCGTAGGAGCCTGTGTTATTTTGGTGGTATTACTTTCTGAGGATTTATCTAAAGTTACCTTGGAATAAGTTCCCTTGATGTAATATTCACCTTTGACCACTTCAACATTTGAAGGCATTTCACCAAATGAAGAGTAAGGAAGATCTTCACATACCTGTCTCATTATTTCAGCCCACGTTCTGGCTGTCAAACTACTTCCGGCACTAAGCTCGATATTGATGTCGTTACCCATCCAGATAGCTGCTGAGTACTGAGGTGTAAATCCTGCAAACCAAATGTCGAAGTTGTCGCTTGTAGTACCGGTCTTACCGCCAACAGGCTGAACACCAATGGAAGCGGCGCTTGCAATACCCTTGGTTACAGTAGTTCTAAGGATATCAGTCATGATCCATGCTACGCCTTCGTTATAGACCTGAGTTCCTTCAGTCTTTTTCTCAATGAGTACTTCACCGTTGCTATCTAATACTTTTGTATATGCGATAGGTTCGTTATATACTCCTCCATTAGGGAATGTGGCATATGCAGCTGCAAGTTCAAGAGGTGATATACCGCTTGTCATACCGCCCAATGCGAGAGCTGCAGGATTAAGGTCATTGACTTCACCTTCTTCATCTACAGTAGTTATACCGTTTTTCTTGAGCATATTGGCTGCATATTCAGGTCCGATCTGCTGATATACTTTAACGGCACAAACGTTTACTGACTGTTCTACAGCTTTTCTGAGATACATATCGCCCTTATATCCGGAATACCAGTTCTTAGGCCAAACTTCTCCGCCGTATGTCATCTTGGCATCGTTGATAACACTTCCGGCAGTGATGTATTTACCCCAGTCACTGCCTTCACTCGTATCAAGCTTCATGGTTTTGCCGGCTTCATAATATTCATATCCCATCTGAAGTGCAGGTCCGTAAGCACCTATAGGCTTGATGGATGATCCCGGCTGTCTAGGGTTGATAGCTCTGTTGTAGAGTCGTTCACCCTTTGTTTCACGACCGCCGATCATTGCCTTGACTTCACCTGTGGAGTTTTCGATAACTACCATAGCAGCCTGTGGCTGTCTTGTCTTTTGCTTAGGGGAGTAGTTATGTTTTTCCACAACGAGACCATCATCTGTCTTCTTGAAGAAATCAGGATAATCTGTGAAGAACTGTCCGGATACCACTGCATTACCGTCATCATCAACGGTCTTATATCCCTGAGGGATGGAAAGCGCTCCGCTTTCGATAAAGTAGAAGACACCGTCATCTTTAGTGTACATACCCTTGAATTCAATACTTACGTCAGGGGCACCGTTTACTTCTGTGTTGTATATATTGAGACGTTTTCCGGCCTTGATGGTTATGCCGCCGTCATCATTGGTGGTGTATTCACTCTTCGCAAGGGTAAATTCATCATCATCATTGAAATAATGAGAATAAGCGTACAGCATTATGCTGCCTGTTTCCGAATTGAGAAGGTCGCCGCTGCTGTTGGTCCTTGCAGATGCAACACCTGCGAAATTATCGCTTTCTTTGAATTCCTTTTCAACGATTTTCTGTATATCGGAATCCATTGTGCTGTATATTTTCAGTCCGCCGGTATAAACCAGATTTGAAGCGTCGGATTCTGAATATCCGTATTCTTCTACGATATCATCTATGAGCTGATCGATAGCATAGTCAGTAAAGTATGAAGTTGCAGATGCATTGGCAGCCGCACTTATCTTCATGTGTTTTTCAAGGTTATCATCAAGAGCAGTGTTCAGTTCATCCTCTGTAATGAATCCCTCACTTGCCATGTTGCTAAGTACGAGGTTACGTCTATCAGTAGTCATATCGCCGTTGTAAACGTAAGTCGTAGTATCGTCACTGTAAAGAATAGGCAGAGTAGTATCTCCCGAAGAATACTGTACAAGTGCATAAGTGTGCGGTGACTGAGGCAGTGCAGCAAGGGATGCGCATTCAAGAGTATCCATTTTGCTTGCAGGCTTTGAGAAATATGACTGGGAAGCAGCTTCTATACCATAGGAGTTGAAACCGAGATAAATAGTGTTCAAGTATGCTTCCATTATTTCTTCTTTTTTGAGGTTCTTTTCCAGAACTATTGTACAGTACATTTCCGAAAGCTTACGTGAAAGGCTTCGCTGACTCTTTATTTCAGCCAAATATACGTTTCTCGCAAGCTGCTGTGTAACAGTACTGGTACCACTGATGCTGCCGCCGCCGAAGATACTGTCTTTGACGGCTCCGACCATTCTTATGAAGTTGAAACCGTTATGCTTCCAGAATTTCTTATCTTCAAGGGCAACGATCGCATTTACCATATCTTCAGGGATCTCATCATAACTTATGATGGTTCTGTTGCCGTCGTTCATATACAGGTTATCGACTTCATTACCCTCTGAGTCATATATTATGGAACGCTGATCAAGCATTGAATAAATATCATCGGTATCTACCCTAGGTGCAGTTGCGAAAACGACTCCAACATATAAACCGATAGCCATTATAAAAGCCAAGACTCCGAAAATGACTACGTTAAGTAAAGTTGATTTGCCGTTGGCAGGTGTTGAAGTTCGGTTTGATCCACCTGAAGACTTACCGGATTTCTTTCTGGTTGAACGTGAAGCAGAAGCTCTTGATGTTATCTGATTTGATCTTCTTGCAGATTCACGTCTTGGTGCAGAAGAACCTCGAGTGTGATCAGAACGTCTCTCAGATCCCATAGCGGAGGTTCTGGATGATGTTCTTGATGAAGGTCTGTTTTGCATTGCAGCCTGTCTGTCGAACTCAGCGAAGAAATCGTCAATATCGTCGCGTTGTTTATTGTAATTATTGTTATTATATCTATCAGACAATATTTCTTCCTCCTAATTTGCTTAAAATATGATCCTTCAGAAATTATACCATTAATAGTGTGAAATGTAAAAGAAATTAACCAAGTTTTCTGCATCTTGACAAAATCAACACAATGGAATAATATGTAAAAAAAGGAAATAACAGTTTGACGCCAAAGGAGAATCATATGACCAGACGACCTATGATGTATATCACATCCTTTTTCTCCTTGGCCATTATCACATCATATTATTTTGGCCCTATCTGTGCGATGATACCGGTGATCCTTTTCATGGCAGTATTTATTGTGAGATCGGAACCTGTTCGCATCAAAAGTATTACTGTGTTGCTATTGATTTCATATTTGGCAGGTGTCATAAGTTTTAGTTTTGAACAAGCACGAGGCAATGAACTGATCGCCCGTGAGGGCAGCAATATAGGTCTGTCCTGCAGAGTGACACATATTGAGCTGAGAAAAACCAACGCCGCTGATGGTTCGGAGATCGAATATTTGAACATTAGGGCAGATGTGATCGGTATAGAGGGGCAGCGACTCAAAAACCAAGAAAAGATCCTCATCAGATACTATGGTGAACGGGAAAGCGATGGGAATGAATTTATATCTGTGATACCGGGAAAGCTCATTCATGCCGCAGGTATCATAGAAATACCCGCTGGGCGAAGGAATCCCGGCTGCTTTGATTATAAATCATATCTCGGATCCATAGGAATAAAAACCATCATGACAGCAGATGAAGTGACCGGTTTTGACGGATATAACAGAGGGTCCAAGATAGAAGACCATGTATATGAGATACAAGGGAAAATCTATACGATGAAGGAAATGTTCATCAGTCACCTTGAAGAGGCAGCAGGAATGGAAACTGCAGGATTTATGCGTGCTGTCATGTTTGGTGAGAAAACGGATATCGAAGAGGAAACCCTTGATGAATTCAGAGAGAACGGGACAGCCCATGTCCTGGCTGTCAGCGGCTTGCATATTGGAATGATATATGGTTTCCTCTCTGTGCTTTGGCGATGGAAAAAAGGCAAGTTGTTCTTCTTGACGATGATAATATTCTTTACGGTATATATGGCTATGGCGTCCTTTGCACCCTCTGTGGTAAGAGCAGTGATCATGGTATGGATACATGTATTTGCAACTCTTACCAACAGGCGGTATGATATGGCATCGGCAGCATTTTTTACGGCCCTTATGATGCTGATGGCAAACCCCATGTATGTCTTTAACGCAGGGTTTCAAATGTCTTTTCTGGCAGTCCTTACGCTGAGCCTCATGATTCCTGTAGTGAAGAAAATATACAGTGGTGTATTCCTCGGCAGTCTTGCCATACAGCTGGGGCTCACACCTTATACAATATATGTTTTCAATTACTTTTCAGCCGCGGCTGTATTGGTTAATGTACCTGTGATTTTTCTTACGGGCATCATAGTCCCTGCAGGTATGTGTTGTATGGTATCGATGTACATCTCCGGATTTCTGTTCGATACCATATCAAAGGTCTTGTTTGGGCTTTGCAGGATCATGACAGAATTGAATTCGCTGACGACCATTGAGGGTCTAACCGTATTCGATGTGAGAAGTCCGGATGTTTGGATAGTGGCATTGTACTACTTGTCGCTGCTGTTTTTCGTGTCGGAAGATGGACGTCTGCTATTCATAAGACGACAGAAGAAGAGGATTACTTGTATTGCTGCAGCAGTGATCACGGCATCGCTGATATTTGGATATGCAGCAGGTAATCCCTTTAAAAACTCCGACGTGGTTTTCGTTGATGTCGGTCAGGGTGACTGCATACATTTCAGAGCGGGGCGAAGTGATGATTATCTCGTCGACGGCGGAGGAAGCATAACATATGATGTGGGCAAGAAAACGCTGAAGCCGTATCTTCTCAAAAACGGAGCGAAAGATGTCGATGGTGCATTCGTGACGCATCTTCATACAGATCATTACAAAGGTATAGCGCAGCTGTGCCGTGAAGGGATGGTAGACAGACTATATGTGTATGAAGGATACAGACCTCTGGAACAGGAGATTTTAGAAGACACCGGGTTAAGACCGGAAAACATAACATATCTATATGCCGGACAAAAGGTCCTGCTGGATGATGAAACTTACGTGGAGATACTCCGGCCCAAACGCTTGAGTGAAAGGGAATACGAGAAGCTTACAGCAGATGAAGAAGATGAAAACAGCCTCAGCCTCATAATGAGAATAACAGTCCAAGGAAGAACGATACTGGCAACAGGAGATGTGGATGCTGATTGTCTTGATTCCCTGGCAGCAGAGTATGGCACTTCTTTGAAAACAGATATACTGAAGGTGGCTCATCACGGCAGCAAATACAGCGACAGTGAGACCTTTATGGCAGCGTCCTCGCCGTTGTATGCTGTGTTCCAGGTGGGCAAAAATAATTTCGGACACCCTGATAAAGGAATTGTTGAAAAAATCCGGCGACAAGGTATAATTGTATATAGAAATGACGAAGACGGAGCTGTGGCTTTTGATTTCAAGGGGAAGGATAAGCTGACAGTCAAGACTGTCAAAGGAGAATAGGCATAGATGGCAGCTGATTTTTACAAAGAAAAAGAGCATGCATTCATAACCATTGGTAAGGACATAAAGGAGGGGAATATTCCCCGCCTTGTTTTACTATGCGGAAAAGAAGATTATCTGATCAGGTTCTACTCTGATGCTCTGATAAAGAAATACGTCTCGGAAGCATGCAGACCCATAGATCTTGTTACTTTGGAAGGCGATTTTTTGACTTTAGATAAGGTAAAGGAAAGCATTGAAACTGTCAGTCTCATGTCTGAGAGAAAGGTGGTTTTTCTTCCGGAATTCACCCCTGCTGCAGGGAAGGCTCTCAAAGGATTTACCGATGGTGATGTAAAAGGATTGATAGATTATTTCAAAGACATCCCCGAAGGAACATTGCTCCTCATGACAGCTTTGGAAATCGATGAAGCAAAAGCCAAGAAAAATAAAGTCAGAACAGCTGTAGAAAAGTACGGTAAAGTATATGACTTCCAGGCACTCAATGAAGGACAGCTGCAGAACTTCATAGAAAAGAGATTCAGAGCTGCAGGCAAGACGTATTCGCCGTCCACCATAAGGATGATCATGTCGGAAAGCGGATACGGCAATAAAGCCATAGATTACAGCTTGTACAATCTTGAAAATGACTTAAGAAAGATGATCGCCCACAGCGGTCCGTCCGGGGAGATAACGGCTGAAGATGCAAAAGAAGTTTTGGCATCCAATCCGGAGAACAATGTTTTTGCCATGCTGGATGCCATAGGAAGGAACAGAAAGGACGAAGCCTTCAGGCTGCTTCACAATCTGCTGCAATCCGGCACACCGGTGTTCAATCTTCTGAGACTGATAACCGGACAACTGGAATTGATAGTATCCGTCAAAGAAATGAGGGAAGAAGGCCTTTCGCTTCCACAGATGCAGAAGGCCCTTGGAGTGCATCAGTTCAGGATCAAAAAAGCCATGGCCGTGACAGGCCGGTATTCCATGAAGGATCTAAAGGCTGCGCTGAGTGCCGCATATGAAGTGGATGAAAATATCAAAACAGGCCTGCTGGATGGACAGCTGGCACTGGAGTATTTTATAGCAGGGATTTAGGTTTAGAGAACGCAGAAGGAGAATCAGACTATGAAAACACAACTTAAAGCCGATTTGATGCTTGTGATGGTGACCTTGTGCTGGGGCGTGTCGTATTACATGATCGATCTGTGCCTTGTTGAAATGGGTACATTCAACTTGAATGCATTCAGGTTTTTAGGTGCGTTTATAATAGCAGCCATATTCACCTTTCCCAAGTTGAAAGATGTCAATAAGACAACGTTGAAATATGCTTTTTACATAGGCGTTTCTCTGGTATTCGTATATATGGGAGCGACATTTGGCGTTATGTACACCAGCCTGTCAAATTCAGGGTTTTTATGTGCACTGTCAGTTGTATTCACACCGCTGCTGGGGCTCATTATCCTCAAACAGAAGCTGGAGAAAAAAATGGTGATGGTAGTTCTTGTATGTCTTGTAGGCATCGCGCTTATGAGCCTTAATGAACAGCTCAAGCCGGCACTGGGAGACATTTTCTGCCTCATGTGCGCCTTCGCCTATGCGGTGGATCTGTTGATAACGGAAAAGGCTGTTGCCAAGGAAGAAGTCAATGCATTCCAGCTTGGTGTTTTCCAGCTTGGTTTCACCGGGGTTTTCATGCTGATTCTGTCATTCATATTTGAAGATCCATGCCTCCCAACAACAGGCATCGTATGGGGATCAGCACTGTTTTTGGCGGTATTCTGCACAGGGCTGGCATTTATAATCCAGACCATCGCTCAGCAGTATACCACTGCGACCCACGTGGGTGTAATATTTACCCTCGAGCCTGTATTTGCAGGGATAGTAGCCTTTGCACTGGCAGGGGAGATACTCCTTCCAAGAGCATACTTGGGAGCATTTCTGCTGCTGGCCAGCCTGCTGATAATGGAAATCGATGTAAAGTCGCTGTTCAAAAAGAAAAGCACTGAATGATTTGTATTTTCTGACAATATCATGTTGATTTAGTATTTGGTATTTGATAGAATATTTCTATTGCATATACGTGTATAAAAATGAATGAGGAATTTAAGGATTAGGAGGAAAAAACATGAGTGAAAAAGGTTGTAACTGCGGTTGCAATTGCGCAGAAAACAGAGCAGCTCAATTCAAAGATCTGGCTCCTGTTTTAGAGCAGTATGCAAAGGTGCCGGGAAGTTTGATCACCATTTTGCAGAAGACACAGGACATCTACGGATATCTTTCCATGGACGCCATCAATTACATATCTGAAATGACAGGTATCAAGCCTGCCAAGATATATGGCGTAGCTACATTCTATGCACAGTTCAGACTTAAGCCTATCGGTAAGAATCTGATCATGTTATGTCAGGGAACAGCATGTCACGTAAACGGTTCTGAAACTATCGAAGAAGCTATCTGTGAACACCTGGAGATCAAGGATGGCGAGACTACTGAAGACGGTATATTCACACTGAATAACGTTGCTTGTCTCGGATGCTGTTCACTGGCTCCTGTAATGATGGTGAAGAATGCAGACGGAGATGAAACATACGGCAATCTCACCAAGGATTCTGTCAAGAAGATCCTGGATGAGATCAGAGAAAGAGCATAGGAGGTGACCACATGAAAGTAGTAATCGGACAGGGAAGCTGCGGTGTGGCAACCGGTGCTAAAAAGACCGCTGCGGAATTTGAAAAACTCATCGCAGAGAAGAATCTGGATGTGAACGTTGACATCACAGGCTGTGTAGGTACTTGTTATCTTGAACCGATCGTTGACGTATACGACGATAACGGTGAAATGACAAGATATGTCAAAGTACAGCCGGATAAAGTGGAAAAGATCGTTGAAGAACACCTCATCGGCGGAAAAGCTTTTGAAGAACAGGCCATCACAGAAGAAGATAAGCAGTTCGTTGAAAAGCAGCAGAGAGTCGTTCTTAGAAACTGCGGTGTCATCAATCCTGAAGACATCGATGAATACATAGCAGTAGACGGCTACAAGGCCATCGAAAAAGTCCTTAAGGAAATGAAGCCTGAAGAAGTTATCGAAGAGATCAAGGTTTCAGGTCTGAGAGGAAGAGGCGGTGCCGGCTTCCCTACATGGTTCAAATGGAATGCATGTAAGGCAAGTCCCGGAACAGAAAAGTACCTTGTGTGTAATGCCGACGAAGGAGATCCGGGCGCATTCATGGACAGATCGGTTCTGGAAGGTGACCCGCATTCACTGATCGAAGGCATGATCATCGGCGGCTACGCCATGGGAGCAACACAGGGTGTTATCTACTGCCGTGCCGAATATCCTCTGGCAATCAAGAGACTTGAGATAGCCATGGCTCAGGCAAGAGAAAAAGGATACCTGGGAAAGAACATCTTCGGAAGCGGATTTGACTTTGATATCTATATCAAGGCAGGTGCAGGCGCATTCGTATGCGGTGAAGAAACTGCATTGATCGCATCCCTGGAAGGCGAAAGAGGTATGCCTAGACTGAAGCCTCCTTTCCCTGCAGCCAAGGGATTCTGGCAGAAGCCAACAGACATCAACAATGTTGAAACTCTGGCAAACGTGCCTTGGATCATATACAACGGCGGAGCTGCATTCGGTGCCATGGGTACTGAAAAATCAAAGGGTACTAAAGTATTTGCTCTGGCAGGCAAGATCAAAAAGGGCGGACTTGTGGAAGTTCCTATGGGACTGACACTTAAGGACGTTATCTTTGGCATCGGCGGCGGCATCAAGAACGACAGACAGTTCAAGGCTGTTCAGATGGGCGGACCTTCAGGCGGATGTATCCCGGCTGAACTGATCGACACTCCTGTAACATATGAAGACATCAACAAGACAGGTGCCATCGTAGGTTCCGGCGGTATGATCGTAATGGACGAAGATACTTGCATGGTAGACATGGCAAGATACTTCCTCAACTTCACAAGAGACGAATCATGCGGTAAGTGTAACTACTGCCGTATCGGCACCAAGAGAATGCTGGAGATCCTGGAAAGGATCACCAACGGTGAAGGTAAGGACGGAGACATCGAACTGCTGGAAGAACTGGCAATGAAGATCAAGGATGGCTCCATGTGCGGCCTGGGTCAGACAGCTCCAAACCCTGTACTTACAACTATCAAGTACTTCAGAAACGAGTACGAAGATCATATTTACAATAAGAAGTGTACCGCGGCTTCATGCAAAGCTCTGGTTACTTACAGCATCAACGATGCATGCAAAGGCTGCACACTCTGTTCCAGACACTGTCCTGTGGATGCCATCTCAGGCAGCGTGAAGGAAATGCACGTTATCGACACTGAAAAATGTATCAAATGCGGCAAGTGTCTCGACACATGCAAGTTTGGTGCAATAGTGAAAGAATAAGAGGGGGGAGGAAAAGAAATGAACAAGTTCAGACTTAACATCAACGGTAAAGAAGTTACAGGCGTTGCCGGCCAGACTATTCTTGAAGTTGCTAGAGAGAACGACATTTTTATCCCTACTCTCTGCTACGATGAAAGAACTAAGATCTACGGTTCCTGCGGTATCTGCATGTGCGAAGTGGAAGGAAACCCTAAACTTTGCAAGGCATGTGCTACAGAGATAGCACCGGGAATGGTGATCAAGACAAATACAGAAAGAGTTATCGAATCCAGAAAGACAAATCTGGAGCTGCTCCTTTCAAACCACGTGGGAGACTGCAGACCTCCATGCGTACTGGCATGTCCTGCTCAGACAGACTGTCAGGGATACGTTGGTCTCATTGCCAACGGTGAATATGAAGCTGCTCTCGAGCTGGTAAAGGATAAGATCCCTCTGCCTGCATCACTGGGAAGAGTTTGTCCTCATCCATGTGAAGAGGAATGCAGAAGAGGTCTCATCGATGAACCTATTTCCATCCAGTGGCTCAAGAGATTCGTTGCTGACCACGATCTGATGGATGAAGAAGTATTCATCCCTGAATGTGAAGAAGATACAGGCAAGAGCGTTGCCATCATCGGCGGCGGCCCTATGGGTCTGTCAGCTGCTTACTTCCTGAGACAGATGGGACACGATGTAACTATCTTCGAAGCTATGCCTAAGGCAGGCGGTATGCTGAGATACGGCATCCCTGAGTACAGACTTCCTAAGGCTGTTCTGGACGAAGAGATACTGACTATCCAGAAGATGGGCGTTGAGATCATTACAGATACTAAGATCGGCGTTGACATCCCATTCGAATCAGTGAGAGAAGACTTCGACGCAGTACTTTTAGGTATTGGTGCATGGATCTCCACAGGTGTTGGATGTGAAGGTGAAGATGCTGACGGCGTTATCGGAGGTATCGACTTCCTGAGAAAGGTAGTTAGAAACGAAGAAATCGAACTTGGTGAAAGAGTTGCCATCGTTGGCGGCGGTAACACTGCTATGGACGCTTGCAGAACTGCTGTAAGACTCGGAGCCAAGGAAGTTTACAACATCTATAGAAGAACCAAAGATGAAATGCCTGCAGACAGAGTTGAGATCGAAGAAGCAGAAGAAGAAGGCGTTATCTTCAAGAATCTCACCAACCCTATCGAAGTCCTCAAAGACGAAGATGGTCATGCATGGGCCGTTAAACTCCAGATCATGGAGCTGGGTGAACCTGATGAATCAGGCAGAAGAAGACCTGTTCCTGTAAAGGGCAAAACTGAAACCATCGAGATCGACACTATGATCCTGGCAATCGGCCAGGCAGTAGATGCGTCCATCTTCGATTGTGACAAAACAAGAAAGAATGCCATCGCATACGATAAGGATACATTCATGACAAGCATACCGGGCGTATTTGCAGGGGGAGACTGCGGTAACGATAAGATCTCCATTGCAGTAGAAGCCATCGCGGATGCCAAGAAGGTATCCGAAATCATAGATGCTTACCTTGATGGAGAAACTATCAAGTACGAAAAGCCTTACTTCGTAGAAAGAGACGACATCACTGAAAAGACTTTTGAAGACAGAGAAAGAATGTGCAGACCTGAAATGCCGCAGCTTTCACCGGAAGAAAGAAAAGATAACTTCAGCGAAGTTATCCCTGACGGCTACACTGCGGAGCAGGCCGAAGCAGAAGCCAACAGATGCTTAGAATGCGGATGCCACGATTACTTCGAATGTAAGCTGATCGATCTGGCTAACCAGTACGATGTGCATCCTGAAAGACTTGCAGGAGACATCAATAAGATAGAATACGAAGATGAACATCCATTCATCGTGAGAGACCCTAACAAGTGTATACTCTGCGGTCTTTGCGTAAGAGTCTGCGATGAAGTTATGGGAGTAGGCGCTCTCGGCCTCGTTCACAGAGGTTTCGATACAGTTGTTAAGCCTAATCTTGAAAAGCCGCTGGTTGAATCAGGCTGCGTATCTTGCGGTCAGTGCGTAAGCGTATGCCCTACAGGTGCTCTTCAGGAAAGAACAACAATGATCAAGGAAACTCCTGTTGATACATTCGTAACAGAAACCACATGCTCATACTGCTCAGTAGGCTGCAGCCTGCTGCTGGAAAGCTATGGCGATATGCTTATCAAGGCTAACCCTGATAAGGATGGTATCGTAAACGCAGGTCTTGCTTGCGGTAAGGGTAAATGGGGATTTGACTGCTCCATGCTGGAAGATAAGCTGGATGAACCTCTCATCAAGGATGCAGAGGGATTCAGAGAAGCCGATTACCATGAAGCTCTGGTACTGATCGCCAAGAAGTGCCAGTCTGCAGGAGCCAAGTATGGCAAGGATGCCATCGGCGTAGCGATCTCCGACAGGTATACCAATGAAGAAGCTTATGCCATCAAGACCATGGCAGAAGATATGGGAGCCAAGATCTTCTGTATGAACAACAGAAAGAGCGGCATCAAGGAAGTCATCGGACACGATGCTTCCCCTAACACCATCGATGAACTGCTTTCAACAAACATGATCCTGGCAGTTGGATTCAACGCTGCAGATAACCCTGTTATCCAGCTGAAGATGAAGCAGGCTGCTGAAGCAGGAGCCAAGGTGGTTCTCATCAACACAGAAGATTACAAGCAAAATATGCCTTATGCTGCCAAGGAAGTATATATTCCTTCAGAACAGAACCATGTTGGATTCCTGAAGGCAGTTGCTAAGGCTATCGTAGATTCGGGCAAGGGCAAGGATCTTCCTGGATATGAAGAATTCGCAGCAAGTCTTGAAGAATTCCCTATCTGTGAACAGGCAAATGCTATGGCAGCAGAAATCGCAGATATGTATCTGTCAGCTAAGAAGGCAATGATCGTATTCAACCAGAACCTGATCACTACCGATGCTGCTGCACTGCTGGCTGATATCGCTCTTATCTCCGGTCATATCGGAACTCCTAGAGACGGTATCCTTCAGGTAAAGGCTAAGAACAACTCGCAGGGTCTTATCGATCTGGGCATCAACGAAGGAGCTGAAGCCCTGGAAGGAGTAAAGGCACTGGTTGTATTCGGCGAAGAAGCTGATATCGACACAGATGCGCTTGACTTCCTGGCAGTATGCGATACTCACATGACTGCACTTGCAGCTAAGGCTGATGTAGTTATCCCGGGAACAGGATTTGCTTCAACTGACGGTACTTACACTAATACTGAAAGAAGACTTCAGTTCGTAGAAGCTGCCATCGATGAAGACGTTCTTCTGTCCAACTGGGAAGTTGCAGCTGAGATCTCCCACGTATTTGAAATAGATCATGATTGGGAAGATACCGATGATATTTCACTTGAAATGGATGATATGGTTCCATCCTACAAGTACGCTGAACTGGATGAAATTCTGGGCGGAGTACTCACTCCTGCAGATGCTAAACTGGTTCCGGTTGCTGATGGTCCGTTCATTGATCCACTCAAGTGCACAGACAGCTTGATGAACGTTATCAAGGAAAGACTGCCAAAACCGGCTAACCCAACAGCGTAGCTTTAGAGAAAGTCAATCTAATCAAGTCAAATATATTCAAGAGCCGCAAGTATTTGCGGCTCTTTAGTTTGTATTTGAGATGTTACGGGATGTTATGTGAAACACATATTGTAAATTTATGGTAAAATGTGTACATGTCGTTTAAATTAAATATAATTACACATAAATTTTCTGACGAAAAAAAGTGTATTGCATAATTATACGAAACGCTGCGATATATTCATACAATATTGAATATATATACAGAGTTGCACCTTTTATAGCCCAAAATATGTCT
>CAYTVH010000004.1:29087-40818 GCA_964441805.1 uncultured Oscillospiraceae bacterium
GCTTATTGACAAAATAAGAGAGAAAATAATGTGTATTTTTTTATGATAAATGAAATTTATACACATTTTTGCTAGAAAAGGTATAATGGAAGTACGATTTAATTAGGGAGCAGATTATGGAATACATAACTAATTATGATTCGCCAATGGGCAACATAACGATAGCAAGCGATGGCGAAAATATAACAGGTCTATGGTTCGAAAGCCAGAAACCTTCAGATGAGAAGTTGGCGGCTAATTATACACAATGTGATCTGCAGGTATTTGACTTGACGAAGAAATGGCTGGACATTTATTTTACAGGAAATGATCCCGGGTTCATACCGCCTTTGAAAGTCAAGGAAACGCCATTTAGACAAAGAGTCTGTGAGATAATGCTTAATATTCCCTATGGAGAAACGATCACATATGGTCAGATAGCTAAGCAGTTGGCTGAAGAAAAGGGCATAGAGAAAATGTCTGCACAAGCCGTTGGCGGAGCAGTAGGGCACAATCCGATATCTATAATCATCCCATGTCACAGAGTAATTGGTGCCAATGGGAATCTTACCGGATATACCGGTGGCATAGATATCAAAATAGCATTATTGAAGTTGGAGGGTTCGTATGAACAAGCTGTATCAAAAAAGTGAAATATGGTTTGCCATAGTATGGATAATCATTTATGTAGTCGGAACGAGCATAGTAGATGGTGTATCTGTAAATATGGCTATGAATAAAATTCCAACTTTTATTTTTCATGTCATTCTTACTGTGGTGATCATATGCTGGCTGAATAAGAACAACTTATTTAGAGAATATGGTCTCTGTAAGCCTGATGTATCTGCATCTAAATTTATATATTATGTACCCTTGGTCATAATTGCTTCTTGCAATATGTGGTTCGGATCAACAATGAATGTCAGCATCACAGAATCAATATTCTTCGCAGGAAGCATGGTGTGTGTAGGCTTTATTGAAGAGATCGTTTTCAGAGGATTTTTGTTCAAAGCCATGGCAAAAGACAGCCTCAAAGCAGCAGTGATAGTATCAAGCATCACCTTCGGGATAGGACATATAGTTAACCTGTTTAATGGCAGCAGTGACGATACTATCGCTACTGTTTGTCAGATTTTCTATGCTATGGCGATAGGTTTCCTGTTTGTAATTATATTTTACAGAGGCGGTACTCTTTGGCCATGCATCATCACACATAGTGTGGTAAATGCACTCAGTGTATTCGCAGATGAAAGTGAAATGACAGACGAGATACAGATAATAACAGCAATTATACTCACTGTTATCCCTCTGATTTATGTTATAATACTTAATAAAACACTTCCAAGGAGAGAAACAAATGAAAAAATTCTTTAACGAATTCAAAGAGTTCGCAATGCGCGGCAACATCATGGATATGGCAGTCGGCATCATCGTAGGTGCTGCATTCACAGCCATCGTAACTTCACTGGTAGATGATATCATTTCACCGATAATCGGATTGCTCGTTAAGGTTGATTTCAGCGACCTGGTATTGACTGTTGTAGGCGTAGATATCAAATACGGTGCGTTCATCATGGCAGTGATCAATTTCCTCATCGTTGCATTCGCACTGTTCATGGTGATCAAGGCTCTGAATAAGGCAGCTTCATTGACTAAGAAACCTGCAGAGGAAGCTGCTCCGACTACTAAGGAATGTCCGTTCTGCAAGACAGAAATACATATCGAAGCTACAAGATGCCCTAACTGCACATCTAAGCTGGAGGATACAGAATAGGCAGATGCCGGAAAAACGTATAGAAAACCCATAGATAAAAACAAGGAACATTGGCATAAGCCGATGTTCCTTTCTCGTTTTTTGATATTGCTATTTCAATTTTATTCCCATAACTTCAGGCTTGAACAATCTTTCATCCATCAGTTTAAGATCATCGGCTATCACAGGGGTGAATTCCATTTTGTCGAGGATATCCTTTTCAAGATCCACACCCGGAGCGATCTCGATCAATGTAAAACCTTCAGGTCTAAGCTGGAAAACTGCACGTTCTGTGATATATAGGATATTCTGCCTGCCTTTATCCAGTGAGTTTTCTCCGGAGAAGGTGATGTGAGCAACGTCTTTTTTGAACTTGACGTGCGGTCCGTCTTCAACAATATTCACCTTACCGTATTCAACGCGGATGTCGCTTTTGCCTGCGGTGAAAGTACCCATGAAGCATACGTTCTTGGCTCCCTGGGTTATATTGATGAATCCTCCCGGACCCGGCACTTTGCCGGCAAAGCGTGAAACATTGACGTTGCCGTGGCTGTCCATTTCAGCTGCGCCGAGGCAAGCATAGTCGATGCCGCCGCCGTCATAGAAGTCGAACATATCAGGCTGTTTCAGTATGGCGTCAGGATTATATGCTGCTCCTGTAGCTATGCCGGGAGCAGGGACACCGCCCATCACGCCCGATTCGATGCTGGCTGAAACATTTTTTATGAGACCTTCTTCGTTTAAGACATTTGATACATTCATCGGGACACCGATACCCAGATTGATGAATGCATTGTTTGAAAATTCCATGGCGCCTCTTCTGCATATGACCTTAACAGGATCCAGTTCAAGAGGTTTGATCTCTTCCAGCTGGATCTTCTCGTCGCCGCACCATGAGTGTACGACAGGAGGCAGCCCTTCGATGAAGTGCTGTCCTGTATTCCCCGGTGAACCAAGGATAACATAATCGACCAAGGTCGCCGGTACGATAACATCCTGAGGATGCAGATCGCCGCTTTCAACGATCTCATCCACCTGTACCATAACGATGCCGCCGGAATTTCTCGCAGCAGTGGCCATTTCCAGCTGTTCCAGATGCATAGCTTCCTTTTCCAGGGAAATATTTCCCTTGTGGTCGGCCATAGTTCCCTTGATGATGGCCACATCTATGGGGAATGCCGGGTAGAACAGATGATCCACCCCCTTGATATTTATAAGCTCAACAGGACGGTCCTCACTGGCTCTGGCAGTGTCGTTGATACATGCACCGTCAACACGAGGGTCCACGAAAGTCTTAAGTCCCACCGGGGTGATAACGCCCGGCTTGCCTGATGCGATGGCACGCATCATATGTGAAAGGACACCCTGAGGTATCATGAAGCAAGGTATGGACCCATCCATGATGAGAGGGTACATTCTGTTGGCCAGACTGAGATTGGCACAGAGGAGTCTCTTGATCAGACCCTTGTGTGCGAAGTGGTTGATGCCTCTTCCCTTACCGTCACCGCCGATACCTGCAACGTTTACAACATTTAAATCTCTTGGATGACCTTCGCTGACAAAACGGTTTTCGATCTCACCAAGGATATCGTCTGCGAGGCAAAAGCTTATGAAAGCATCCACACCTACAGTTGATCCGTCTTTGATTATTGCTGCCGCTTCTTTGGCGTTGATGAATTTAACTGGCATATATGTTCCTTTCGGGCTGCAAAACAGCCTATCTGTTGCTGAATTTGATGTCTTTTTCTTTTTTGAGGAATCCGCTCATCCCGATCTTCTGATCTTCAGTGTCAAAGAGTGGGGCAAAGGTTTCTCTTTCAAAGAGGCACCCGTCTTCTATGGAAGAGCTTCGTCCGTAGTTGATGGCTTTTTTGGCTGCCCTTACGGCCAGCTGACCGTTTTTTTCTATGGAAAGGGCAAGCTTCAGTGCTTCGTCAATAAGTCCATCTGAAGGAACGATCTTACTGACAAGTCCTTTTTCAAGAGCCTCGTCGGCATCGATGGTCCTGCCGGTAAATATCATTTCTTTTGCAGTGCTTTCTCCAACGATCCCGGGAAGTCTTTGTGTGCCTCCGGCGCCGCAGATGACTCCCAGCTTGACTTCAGGAAGACCCATCTTGGCGTTTTCGGATGCCAGCCTTATGTCACAAGCCATTGCCAGCTCAAGACCGCCGCCGAGAGCATAGCCGTTGATGGCAGCGATGACAGGAAGCTGCAAGCTTTCTATACGCAAGTTGAGTCGGCTTCCCAGTCCTGACCATTCCATGATCTGATCAGGGGTCATGTCCACCATTTCAGCGATATCTGCGCCTGCGATAAAAGATTTGTCAGTACCTGTGATGATCAGGGTAAATATCTCAGGGTCTGATTCTATCCGGTCCAGAGCTTGGTTGATATCTTGAATGAGGCTGCGGCACAGCGCATTCATGGTTTCTTTTTTATTCAAGGTCACGATTGCTGTGTGACCGACTTTTTTCAGTAATACATCTGACATTTGGCATCCTCTTGCAATGATCGTAGTAATGTTCTCATCAAAACATTGTATCATAATAAATTTATAAACTGAAGTAAAATAAAACAAAAGTACCAACTAACATAAAACGTTCAAAAATAAGTGGTAGAATATAGAAATAAAAATTCAAAAGGAGTAAAATGTCAAAGAGGGTATTTTATACAGTAGGAAAGGAGAATGCATGTCATTTGTAACTTTTGAAAATGTAGGCAAAATATATAAGACAGGAGATGTGGAAGTGGAGGCCTTAAGGGGAGTCGACTTCCGGATCGAAAAAGGCGAGATCTGCGTAGTAGTGGGTCAGTCCGGAGCAGGAAAGACTACGCTTCTAAATATACTTGGAGGTATGGATACATTGACAAGTGGCAGAGTGCTGCTTGGGGACAGGGATATATCTGCCCTTAACGATAAAGAGATGGCAACATACAGAAGGCTCGATATAGGCTTCGTATTTCAATTCTATAACCTGATACCTAATCTTACGGCACTGGAAAATGTGGAAATAGCTTCACAGCTTTCACCTAAGCCACTCAACAGCAAAAAGGTCCTTGAGGTCGTTGGTCTGGGGGACAGGATGAATAATTTTCCTGCACAGCTCTCCGGAGGAGAACAGCAGCGTGTAGCCATAGCAAGAGCGCTGGCCAAGAACCCTAAGCTGCTCCTTTGCGATGAGCCTACGGGAGCTTTGGACTATGAGACAGGTAAGGCCATTTTGAAACTGCTTCAGGAAACAAGCAGAAGGACCGGTATGACAGTGGTGATAATAACCCATAACTCCGCACTGACAGCCATGGCAGACAGAGTAGTCAGAGTAAAAAACGGTACGGTAGAGTCGGTTACACTCAATGAAAAACCAATGCCGGTAGAGCAGATCGAATGGTAGGGGTAGGTAAACGATGGCTAACAATGCTTATGCTAAAAATATAAAACGCACCATATTGGGAAGTATGGGACGATATATAGCCATACTGGCCATAATCGCCATAGGTGTCGGTTTCTTCGTGGGTGTGAAAAATACCAAGGCATCCATGATGGAGACCTGCAACAACTATGTTGACGAGTATGCGATGTATGACTTCAGACTCATATCCACATACGGATTTACTGAAGACGATGTGAAAGCGCTGGAAGAGGTTGAAGAAACTTCTGCTGTTGAAGGCGCTGTTTACGCTGACTTCTTTTCGGAAGATGGTTCGGGCAATTCCATCATCCTTAGAGCCCATTCCATCACCGATGAGATAAACAAGGTGAATTTGACCGGAGGCAGGATGCCCGAAAAGGCCAATGAATGTGTTGCGGATAATTTCTATTATGATGAGGATTCTATCGGCACAACCATAAAAGTGGCTGAAAAGAACGATAAAGAAACTAAAGAAGCATTGGAATATAAGGAGTATGAGATCGTTGGTATAGCCAATTCTCCGTACTACATGATGAAGAGGGAGAGGGGAATCACTTCCCTGGGAGATGGTAATATCGAAGCGTTCTTATATATGCCTCGTGATGGTTTCACTGCTGAGTATTTTAGTGAAATATTTGTTACCTGCGAAGATCAGGGATACATATTCAGCGATGAGTATAACGACAACATCGACAGGGCGGAAGAACCTATAACCACTGCGGCCGAAAAACGTGCCGGAATCAGATATAAGGACATAGTTGACGAAGCGCAGGGAGAAATAGATAAAGCTAGGGAAGAACTGGAAGACGGAAAGGACACTTTGGCCAGAGAAAAAGCCTCAGCAGAGGCAGATCTCAGAAGTGCCAAGAATACCCTTGATTCAAAAAGCAGCGAGCTGGCTTCCGGAAAGAAGACTCTTGCTTCGGAAAAATCAAAGCTTAAGAAACAAAGAACGGAAACAGCTTCGCAGCTAACTCAAACCAAGGCACAGCTGAAAGCCGCCCAAGATGCAGGTGATCAAGCTACTGCAGGGCAGTTGGCTGCAGCAGTTCAGCAGCTGGAGGCAGGCATAGAACAGATCGATGCCGGTCTTGCGGAAATAGCATCTCAAGAAAAAACCATTGCTTCGGGCGAAAAACAGCTGGAGGAAGGTTACGAAGAATATTATGCAGGCAAAGCAGAAGCGGAAGCAGAATTTGCCAAGGCAGAGAAAGAACTGGAAGATGGCGAAAAAGAACTGAAAGACGCGGAGGAAAAGCTTGAAGATCTGTCGGAGGCTGAAGTTTTCGTACAGAAGAGAGAAGAAAATCTGGGATTTGGAACATTCGAAAACAACGCTGATATAGTAGATAGTATCGCTAAAGTATTTCCTGTATTCTTTTTCCTGATCGCGGCATTGGTATGTTCTACTACCATGTCTAGGATGATAGAGGAAGAGAGAACTCAGATAGGTGCATTGAGGGCCATTGGATACACCAACGGTCGGATCATGCTGAAGTATATGATATATTCGGGATCGGCTGCTGTCATCGGATGTATCATAGGATTTATGCTGGGCTCAAAATACTTCCCGCTTGCGATATGGATAGCATACGGCATGATGTTTGGATTTGCGCCGCTTGAGTATTATTTCAGCTGGCCGCTGGCCATCATATCGCTGATAGTTTCACTCATCTGTTCGACAGGGACCACATATTTCGCCTGCAGAGGACAGCTTGCCAATATGCCTGCTGAGATACTTAGACCGAAGGCGCCTAAGGCAGGAAAGCGAGTGTTCCTTGAGAGGGTAGATTTCATATGGAGCAGACTTAAGTTCCTCCACAAGGTCACTTTGAGAAACATCCTCAGGTACAAGAAGAGAATGATAATGATGATAATCGGTATTGGAGGCTGTGCGTCATTGGTGCTGGCAGGTTTCGGTATGGATGACTCCATATCCCGTATCGCTGATTATCAGTACAATAACATTGAAAAATATGATATGATGGTTGCATTTTCTGATGAAATGACCGATGAGAAGCATGATGAGTTTGATGATAAATACGGGGATGAACTGAAGAATACAGCAGTATTCCAACAGTCTACTGTTACTCTCAAAAGTGGCGGCACATCAAGGACCAGTAATTTGATCATTACCGATAACGAAAATATGGCAGATGCTTTTGTCCTGAAGAAAAATGTGGAAGACGAAGAGAAGATCCCATATCCGGGTGATGGTGAGGCGGTCATAAACGACAAGATGGCAGAAATGCTTGGCGCTGAAGTGGGAGATGAGATACAGGTGGAATATGACGATACCCATCACACTACGCTGAAGATATCAGGTGTTTTCAAAAACTATATTTACAGCTATATTTTCATAAACCCTGAAACATATGAACAGACTTCAGGTGAAAAATATGAACCATCGATGATGTATCTGACATTCAAAGATGATAAGGATGTCCATGAAGTGGCGAGCAGGATCAGTGAGTCGGGAGATATCATAGCAATATCTGTCAACGAAGATGTAAGAGGTGGTATCGATAACATGATGCAGAGCCTCAACTATATAATCATCCTGGTTATCTTATGCGCGGGCGCTCTTGCGTTCATAGTCTTATTTAACCTCAGCAACATCAATATGACTGAACGTGTGAGAGAAATAGCCACCATAGAAGTGCTGGGATTCTATCCTAGGGAAACCGGGGCATATGTATTCAGAGAAAATCTGATACTGGTGATACTGGGGATCATGGCCGGATTACCAGCCGGTTACATTCTCCATGGATTTATCATGAGACAAATTTCCATTGATATGGTATCATTTAACATGGTGATAGAACCACAAAGTTATATTTTTACAGTAATAGCTGTTCTGGTATTCACATTCATCGTAGACAGGATAATGAGAAGAAAACTGAAAAAGATAAATATGGCTGAGGCACTGAAATCAATAGAATGATCGAGGAAACTCAGCATCATGAAGGGATAGAGAAAAATGGAGGAAAAGATGGAAAACAAAGACATGTTGAAACTGCAGAGAGATTTGACTTTTACTGCAGATGACTTCGATTCAAATGGTAATATCAAAGCTTCAAGCCTCATGTATGCTTTTCAGGAAATAGCGGCAGCACACGCTCAAAACCTTGACCTGGGCTTTGATGACTTGATGGTCAACAATTACATATGGGTGCTCAGCAAGCTGAGGTTCAAAGTGGAGGGCAAGCTGGAAGCAGGAAAAAAATACAGCCTTGAAACGTATCCGAGGCCTAAGAAAGGTGTGACGTTTTTCCGAGATTATTACATCTATGGAGAAGGCAATGAACTGAAGTCTGCGGGAACCAGCCACTGGTGCATAATCAATTTCGAGACACGAAGGATCGAAAGAACAAAGATCGATTTTGATGGAGTCTTTATCGATCATGAGCCCTTTGAGAAGGGGATAGAAAAATTCAAAGTGGATCAGGATGCCCTCATGAAGATAGGGCTTCACAAAGTAACGGAAGCTGATCTTGACGAGAATCAGCATGTCAATAACTGCCGTTACGCGGACATGGTGGAAAATGTTTTGGCAGGACATACCGATTTCAGTATTTACTTCTCCAAAGAGGCACTGATGGGTGATGAAATAATCCTATATAAGGCAGAAGATGAGGAGTATACCTATGTGGAAGGAAAGCTTGAAGACGGAACTATAATCTTCCAGGCAAAGACAAGGTAGCAATATTAAAAAATCCGAAGTGATTCGGTCTTATAATATGTAATCAAAGACACTTTTTTTGCGAGTGTCTTTTTTATATGCAAAAAATCAATCAAATGTCGATAATTAACGATTAATGCATGAGAATTGCTCTAGATTAGTATGTTTACCAAATATATAATTTATAAAATCACGCAGTTGAATAGTTAGAATATTTCGAATGTTCGCGATAGGGGAGGAAGAAAAATGACAGACATACATTACTCATTTAAAAAGAAAATGATGGCATGGATACTATCCATTTGCCTGGTCGTAACACTCATACCTGAGTTCACTTTTGCTCTTACAGGAAATAACAGTGATGAGAAAATAGCACCTGAAGAAGTGACACAGCAGAATATTATTGATAAAACAGAAACCACCACAACCTATGATCTAGGCGGCGGTGAAGAGATGACCGTATTTCATGGCGGCGAAGTCAGGTTTAAAGATGAGAATGGGGAACTCATCGATTATGATCCGTCGCTTGTGGCTATTGAAGATGGAGAAAAGACAGATAACGATATTCCCCTTTCAGGATATAGCTATCGAAATAGCAAGGGCGATAAGAAACAGTATCTTCCTGAAAAACTGTCAGAAGATAAGCCTATCCTTATGGAGAAAGATGAGTATAGGATTTCTCTGACAATGACAGATGAGACTATCGCAGATACAGCACTAACCGCTTCTGAAGTAAGTATAGAAGAAGAGACTATCCCATCAACATATGAGGGTGAAGAAACTCTTCCAATCAATGCAGTATATGGAGAAGAAGACGCTGATATCAATGTTATGTACACATCAGGTGAACATGGTATTAAAGAAACAATAACTCTTAACGAAAGGCCGACTACAAATATATTCAGATACAGCATAGACATAGGCACTCTTAAAATCAAGAAAAATGTGACTGATGAGGGACTGACTATTTATGATGAAAAAACTGATGAAATAGTCGCAAGTATCGATGCACCATGGATGAATGATGCCACAGGAAATAAATACAGTGAAGATATCACATACACATTAGAAAAAGACGGAGAACAAGAGGGAAAATATATCCTCATAATGACTGTGAGTGAAGAATACCTTGATGATCCTGAGACGGCATATCCTGTAGTTATAGATCCGACTGCTACATGGAAAGGAGATTCCAAATTAAGAGATGTATATGTCATAAGCGGTTCATACGCCGGAACGAATTTTTATGAGAGCGGCACTAGGGTAATGCCTATAGGTAAGAACAGTACTGGAACTCATAGAACATACTTACAGATTAATGGTCTTAAAGGCACAATAAAAGGTCAATCTGTTTCTAGTGCGAAACTAACAATTTATGAAACAGGCAATGGTGTTGGAAGCAAGAAGATAAGAGCCAATAGAATAACAGAGAGCTGGACTGCATCTAAGCTTACATGGAACAATAAGCCGACATATAACACCAGCACATATATTTCACAAATAACCACATCAGGAACAGCTAAAAAGGCTAAAACTTTTACGGTGACTAGCTTTGCTAAGGCGGTAGCGGGAAGTACTGCCAATTACGGCATAGTACTAAGAAACGTATCAGACACACCTAGTTATACTGAATTTTATGGAAGCAGAACAACGCTCACATCATACAGACCTAAGCTTGTAGTTGTATATTACAGCGTACCCACCCTTGCAACATCAGCAAAGGTGAGCCCTGCATATATCAAGCAGGGGGAGACTGCCAAGCTGACATTCTCGGGCATCACATCAACAGGTCTTGCGAGAAATGAATTCAGAATAAGAACTTATGATGATGCTACAAGTTCCAATATAGCTATCATGGAGGATTACAGTTATGGATCATCCAATTCCATAAAATCGGGAGGTTCATTACCTGTTCTGGATGAAGGCTGCTATAGGGTATCTGTACGTGGAGTAAACAAGGCAGGTGTAGCAGGAGAAGGTAAATTTGCTTCAAATATCCTTCACGTTGATTCAACAAATCCTGAACTTACAAACGTCACTTTAAAAGAAAATAAGGAGAACGAATCTGATCGAATATCCATAGACGGCTCTGCAACAACAGAGACAAACCCTATAATCGGTTTCGAAGGGATAGAAGACAAGCATCTTGATAAAGCAAGTGCTATATCTTATACAATAACAGATACAGGAGATGATCCGGGAACTTCGGCACAATACAAGACACCAACCAATATAATTATAAGCGACACAGCTCCGTACAGCGGCAGCTTCTATTTGAATGAAGAAGACAGAAATCTTCCTTCAGGCAAGTACGACATACATGTCAAAGTAACAGACCTTGCAGGGAACAACACTAGCAAAACAGTCAGCTATTTCCTTGATAAAGATGATCCGACAGGGACGATAAATATCAAAGATATCGCGGGTGTCGATGTCACCACTATGACCGGTAATGTTACTATTGTCTGTGAAATGGACGGTACAGGCAGCAATCTAGTCACAAAGACATTGAAGCTATATAAAACTAAACAAACGGATGCAGGTCTTGTTATAGATGGAAACGCCGTGTATACCCGAAACATTACGGATGAAGTAATCCCTCCTTTGGATACTACTGGATTTTGCAAAGAAAACGGTACTTATCGTTTCGTCCTCGATCTTGAAGATGAAGTAGGAAGAACTGCACAGATCACAAAAGATGTTACAGTAGACAATACATTCGCTAAGCCAAATATCAGCATAAACGATACGAAAGGGACAACTTCTGCTCTTGCATGGAGTTTTAGTGGCATAACATCACTCACTAAAATACAGTACAGATTCGATGACAACAGTCAGTGGCAGGAAATCACGGCAGCAACAGGTACAGGCCTTACAGGAAGCACTCAGATCGCCGTTCCTGAA
>CAYTVH010000005.1:0-39867 GCA_964441805.1 uncultured Oscillospiraceae bacterium
TCAGAGTTGTCTTACCGTGGTCTACGTGACCGATTGTTCCGATATTGATATGCGGTTTGTTTCTTTCGAATTTAGCTTTTGCCATCTTGTTATTTCCTCCTAAAATTAAAAATAATGGAGCTGCTGAGCAGACTTGAACTGCCGAACCTCTTCATTACCAATGAAGTGCTCTACCTACTGAGCTACAGCAGCACGCCAATCATAGTCATCGTACTATATTTTAAGTCCAATGTCAATAAATATCAGCGCCATAAGTAAGCGATGATTTTCTTCTTCGTTCGCTGCATTGCGTTATCTATCGACTTTGGATTCTTGCCGAGTTTTTGGGCTATCTTATCATAATCACCGCCCTTGATCACCTCGTTCAGCACTTCCATTTCGAAGTCACTGAATATGTTGTCTCCGTTATGGAGTATATAGTACACCACGTCTTTTATGACCAAAAGAGTTTCCGGGTCATCTGCCATATTGGTCCTCAATGTATCTTCCAGCCTGATATCTTCGTTTTCACTCTTGAGCGGATCACTGAGCGACACAGATGTATTGAGTGCCTTATGTTTATCCCTGTCTGCAGATCTTATGGCACTGATGATCTGTCTGGTTATGCATAAGCTGGCAAAAGTCCCAAAAGAAGCTTCCTTGTCAGGATCATATTGCCTGATGGCTTTCAAAAGGCCGATCATCCCTTCCTGGACCACATCGTCCTCGTCAGCTCCGGCCATATAATACATTTTAGCCTTTATCCTGACAGTCTCCTTGTATTTTCTCATCAGCGTTTCTTCTGCATCCAGATCTCCCGTCTGCGCCATAGCTACAAGTTCATTGTCAGAATAAATGTTATTACCTGTTATCATTTATAACCTCTGTCTTACTACTTCGTACATCAGTATCGATGCCGCATTGGAAGCATTGAGTGAAGTGATGTTTCCCTTCATAGGGATCGAAACCACAAAGTCACACTTCTCTTTAACGAGTCTGCTTACTCCTGAGCCTTCTCCTCCAATAACAAGACCGATCGCACCTGTCAGATCCTGCTGGTAGTACATGCTGTCCCCCATATCACATGCACCTATCCACACTCCCTTGTCTTTAAGTTCGTCGATGGTATTGCCGATATTGGTCACTTTGGCACAAAGCATATACTCCACCGCTCCGGCAGAAGTTTTGGCAACAGTCTCAGTTACCGATACAGATCTTCTCTTGGGGATTATTATGCCGTGGGCTCCGGCACATTCAGCAGTACGCATGATAGCCCCTAAATTATGCGGATCTTCAAGCCCATCCAGCAACAGGATGAATGGCTTTTCCCCTCTGTCAGCAGCCCTTTGAAGGATATCATCCACTGTACAGTACCGATAATCGGATACCACAGCGATGACTCCCTGGTGGGAACCCCCTCCTGCCTGCTTGTCCATGCGTGCCTTATCGCTGTAATAAAGGGGGATCTTCCTATCCTTAGCCTTGGCTACGATCTGCTTCACGGATCCTTCCGCGCCCTTTGCAACGGTGATCTTTTCTATTTCTCTGTTGTTTTTCAGTGCCTCTGTAACGGCATTTCTTCCAATGATTATTTCAGACATATCCTATGGTCTTTCATACTTTAAAAATCTGTAAGTGATACCTTTTTCCTCCTGCAGAGGGCTTTCCCATGTGATTTTGAATCCCAGATCGTCGAGGTTCGGGAAGTATCTGTCCGCTTCGAAGCTTTCATAGATCTTAGTCACATAAAACACATCGCAATCGTCCATAAACTGCTTGTAAACTTCAGCTCCGCCGGCAACGAACACCTTGTCGGTATCGTATTCCTTCACCTTTTCAAGGGCTTCTTCTCTGGATCTGCAAAGTATGCAGCCTGACGCTTCGTAATCAGGGTTTCTCGTGATCACGATGTTCGTTCTGTTCGGCAAAGGCTTTCCACCCGGAAAGGACTCAAGGGTCTTTCTCCCCACTATAGTAACGTTGCCTACGGTTTTTTCTTTGTAATATTTCAGATCACCGGGCAGATGCACCAAAAGACCTCCGTCTCTGCCAATGGCCCAGTTTTGATCTACGACTACTATTGCGTTCATTTCATTTCCTTTCATGCAAAGGCGCACCCGGCGCCTCACCTGTACTTCACTATACTGCCACAGGGATATTCAAGATCTGCGGGTTCTTCTCATAATCCTCGATCTTGATATCGTCGATGGTGAAGTCATAGAAATCCTTGATCTCAGGATTTAAGCTGAACTTCGGTGCCGGGAACTGCGGTCTTGCGATCAGTTCCTTGATGATATCCACATGTCTGTCATAGATGTGGGCATCTGCGATAACATGAACGAATTCACCCGGAACAAGTCCCGTAACCTGAGCCAGCATATGTACTAAAACAGAATACTGCACCACGTTCCAGTTGTTGGCTGCCAGTATGTCCTGGGAACGCTGATTGAGTATGGCATTGAGCCTGTTGCCTGTTACGTTGAATGTCATGCTGTATGCACACGGTTCCAGGCCCATTTCAGTCAGGTCTGCGAAATTGTATATATTGGTCATTATTCTTCTTGAATAAGGAGTGTTTTTAAGCTGCCAGATAACATTATCCACCTGATCCATTTCGCCATGGGGGAATTTATATTTCACGCCCAGCTGATAACCGTATGCCTTACCGATGGATCCGTTTTCATCTGCCCATGAATCCCAGATCTTTCCTCTGAGGTCTTTAATATTATTTGATTTCTTCTGCCAGATCCACAGCATTTCATCAACGGCTGTCTTGATGGCAGTAGGTCTCAGGGTAAGTGCAGGGAATTCTTCCTGCAGATCATATCTGTTCACCACCCCAAAACGTTTGATGGTATGAGCTGGAGCCCCGTCTTCCCATCTTGGTCTTACTTCCTGACCTTCGCTGGAAAATCCGTTGTCCAGGATGTCCTGACACATATTCACAAACAATACATCAGCTTTACTCATTTCCTGCCTCCTACAATATCACGTATTTCACTATAAGACCGATAACACCGAGAACGATGATGACAACACAAGTCTTTTCCATGGTGTTGAGATTCTTAAGTCCCTTAGTCTTAACGCCTTCTTCTTCCTGTCTGCGTCTGTTTTCATCGGTATACTGCTGATTGGTCTTGATATAATCAAAGAGCATTTCTCCGGTCTTGTTTCTATATTGTTTTTTCTTCTTTACTTTTTTCTTTGTCATTTACTTCACCCCGTAAGCAGGATCATTCCTGCTCTTCTATGATTTCGACAGCCTTCTTTAAGACCCACTGCAGTCTTTGGGTCTCACCGGATAAATACAGCTGTCCGATCAAAGCCTCCAGTGCGGTGGCCCACTTGTATGTGACCGGATCTGCATTCTTGGCCTTGGTGTGGTACTTCCTGTTGCGAGCACGTTTCACCAGCTTCTGCTCTTCTTCAGTCAAATCGTTGAATAACGATTTGATGATCTTTGCCTGAGCCGGCGCACTCACATACATGGTGGACATCCGGTGGAGCTTGTTGGTATCGGGAACGCCCTTGCTTAGAATATGCTCCCTGACAGCCTGCTCGAACACGGCATCTCCCATGTATGCCAACGCTGTAGTGTTTAAGTTCTTTATGTCCATGTTAGTCTCTGATCACCTGTACGCCCTGCGGTGTATCCTTGAGCGTGATTCCCTGAGCTTTGAGGATATCTCTGATCTCGTCAGCTCTGGCGAAGTCCTTTGCCTTTCTTGCTGCCTGCCTTTCATCGATGAGAGCCTGGATCTCAGGTTCTATCTCAACTTTTTCTTCCACTTCCTGCTGGAGCAGACCGAGAACTGCTGTCAGCTCGTGGAGGAAATCGAGAGCCTTCTGAGCAAATTCCTTGGAAGCTCCATCCTTAACTGCTGTATTGATAGCAGTGATCAGTTCGAATACCACTGAAATGGCATCTGCTGTATTCAGGTCATCGTCCATGGCTTCTATGAATTTATCCCTATACACATCGAATCCTGCCAGTGCTTCTTTCTCAGCATCTGTCATAGTACCTTCTCCTGATGCGATCAGGTGCTTTAAGTTGCTCTTGGAGTTTCTCATTCTCTTGAGACCGTTTTCTGACTGGGTCAGGATCTCAGGACTGAAGTCGATAGGTCCTCTGTAGTGACCGCTTAAGATCAGGAATCTGAGAGTTTCGCCGTCGTAGTTCTCAAGCAGGTCTCTTACTGTCTTGAAGTTGCCCAGCGACTTGCTCATCTTGGTTCCGTCGATGTTGATATATCCGTTATGCATCCAGTAATTTGCAAACTGCTGTCCGTTGCATGCTTCTGACTGGGCGATCTCGTTTTCGTGGTGAGGGAACTGGAGGTCTTCTCCGCCTGCATGGATATCGATGGTCTTACCCAGATATTTTCTTGACATTGCTGAGCATTCGATGTGCCAGCCGGGTCTTCCCATTCCCCAAGGGGATTCCCATGCGATCTCACTGTCTTCTTTTCTCTTCTTCCAAAGGGCAAAGTCCAGCGGGTCTTCTTTATCTTCGCCTACGGCGATCCTTGCTCCTGCGATCAGGTCGTCTATATTCTTTCCGGAAAGCTTGCCGTATCCTTCAAACTTTCTTGTTCTATAGTAAACGTCTCCGTCAACTTCGTAAGCATATCCCTTATCGATCAGATCCTGCACGAATCCGATGATGTCTTTCATGGTTTCAGTCACCTTAGGATGTACATTGGCTTTCTTAACGTTGAGAGCCGCTGCATCCTTGTAGTATTCTTCGATGTACTTTTCGCTCACTTCTCCTGCAGCGATGCCCTCTTCCTTGGCTCTGTTGATGATCTTATCGTCAACGTCGGTGAAATTCTGTACGAACTTTACCTTGTAGCCTCTGTATTCCAGATACTTTCTCATGGTGTCGAATACTACGAAAGGTCTTGCATTACCGATATGGAAAAAGTTATATACTGTAGGCCCGCAGACATACATCTTGACCTTTCCCTCTTCGATTGGTATGAATTCTTCTTTTTTTCTTGTCAGTGTATTATATATTCTCATCCTTATTCCTCCGTTTTTTCTTCTGTTCCTTCAGCTTCTTTTATCTCTTTCAGGAGTTCTTCCTGTTTTTCTTTTATCCTCATGGCTCTTTCACCGTAAATAGTGTTGAGCTTTCCTGTCGCCATTTCTTCGATAATGGTTTCAAACATACAGTCTTCTCTGCACTGTACGCACATCTCGTGACCATCTTCAGCCAGTTCTCTCTCGCAAAGGATCTTCTCCAGCTCTACGATACGTCTTCGTAAGCACTCCAGTTCCACAGCGATAGGATCCGGCATATCCACCTGATCAAGTTCGGATGTGGGTTTGCCGTGCTGCCTTACGATGGTTCCCGGAATACCTACTACGGTACATCCGTCCGGAACTTCTTTCAGCACTACTGATCCCGAACCAACCTTGACATCGTTACCAACCTTGAAAGGCCCCAGTATCTTGGCCCCGGATGAGATCACCACTCTGTCTCCTATGGTAGGATGTCTCTTGCCGGTATCTTTACCTGTACCACCGAGGGTTACTCCCTGATATATGGTAACGTCATCTCCCACTTCCGATGTTTCGCCTATAACCACTGCCATGCCATGGTCGATAACACATCGTCTTCCTATGGTTGCTCCCGGATGTATCTCGATTCCCGTAAACCATCTGGAAATCTGAGATATCATTCTAGCCAGCAATTTCATATTGTGCAAATACAGCCAGTGAGCCGGTTTATGGAATATGAGTGCCCATACGCCGGGATAACACAGCAGCACTTCAAATCCGTTTCTCGCTGCCGGGTCTTTCTCAACGACTGCTTTTATATCTTCGCTAATATCTCTAAAAAAAGCCATTCTTTTTCCTCCAAGCTTTTTCAGTTTCGGGTAATTTGCATACCAAAAGAACGGGTAGGCATACCCGTTTTTTATCATACCATATTCACAGGTAATTCGCAATGCAATTTGGACTAAAATAAATAATGCATTGCTACTTGATATCCAAAAAATCCACAGGGTCTACCCTCACACCATTCACTATCACTTCAAAGTGAAGATGCGGTCCGGTCGAATTGCCGGTGGAGCCAACCAAGGCTATCTTCTGGCCTTTTTCTACACTTTGACCATTAACGACAAGCAGGCTGCTGCAATGGGCATAATACGTCTGCATCCCGTTGCCGTGATCTATCTTGATCAAGTTACCGTATCCACCGCTGTATCCTGCGAAATAAACCGTCCCGCTGTCAGCAGCGTATATTTCTCTTCCCTGGGCCAATGCAAGGTCAACGCCCTCATGCATCCTTCCCCATCTAGTTCCGTATTGGGATGATACGCAAACCTCCGGCACGGGCACTTCCAAAGCATCGTACGTGGCCTCGGAAACATAGGAAACACCTTCATCCGGTCCACTGCTGCTTCCCCCGCCATAGCCGTCGTGATTTTTAGTCCCGGTTAGCGTCACCTGCTCCACAGGTTCTTTCAAAGTTTCCTCGTCTATCACTTCTGTTTCTACGACTTTGCCATTTTCGCTGACTGTGATTTTGGTGGTTTTCTTTACACCGCTTGAACCTTCTGTCTCCACCTTTGTCTCCCCAACAAACATGGATGGCTCAGGCTTGATTTCTTCCTTGCATTGGATTATATCTATATCAGCATCTTCCCTTGTAACTTCCACTGTCAGCAAACCTCTGCCATCATCACCGTTGAGAAGAATATCCTTTGCCTCCTCCACAGTGGATATATCAGGATATTCATCCCCATTGCTTATTTCCATTTTTTCAAGCTCTGTATCCTCTACTATGCGTATGTCAATGATGGTCTCCGGGTCACTCCTATATTCTTCAACCACCTGTTTTACCACTGTTTCTGCATCTTCTCTGGATTCCAACAGAACAACTTTTTCACCGTCGACGGTAACATACCATGGCGGTGTTATGACTTCTCCGTTGGCCAATAAAACAGGAATATCACTTTCAGGTGCAGAAACCACTCCTACTGCAATGGATATGCATAGTAAAAATATACTTGCCAATGCTGCTATACCCTTCACCCTTGCGGGGACGGGCACCGCCTTTTCCATGGAAATATTCATTTTCATTTTGTTCCTCTGAGATTTTATCCCTCCCGGGAATAGTTTTCTTTTCCTGGAGAAAAGTTTCCTTGTATATTATTCTCAGAAATCGCGATGCCTAAACATTTTGTGTAAATTGTGACCAAATAACGGTAAATATACACAAAATACCATAATATGAAAAAGAACCATGCAAAAAAGAACCGGAAATCCGGTTCTTTTGATCGATCAATATCATGCTGTCGGATCGGCCTCGGCGAAATCCTTTCCGTGGAAATCCGAGCCTCTTGTTATATGAAGGTGGTATTTCTCAGCCAATCCGATGAATCTCATGGTCTGTTCATGATTCTGGTCAGGATGGTAACACTCCAGACCCTTGAGTCCCTGAGTCTTGAGCCTCTTTATTATGATCTCGATATTCTCATAAAACTCTTCGGAGTCTTTCTCTCCAATGCCTCTTGTCTGTATCGGATGGGCCAGCACTGCGATACCGCCTGCCTCCTTTATAAGTTCGATGGCTTCGGATGCCAGCACTTTTTCTTTTTTGACTTTTTTAGCTTCCGGACTTCCCAAGAACTGCCCGTCTTTGAATGCATCCTTGAAATAGCTCACATATCCTTTAGCTTCAAGGGCTCTGGCAATAACAGGCTTACCAATGTACCCATTTGGCTGCTGTTTCTGAAGATCCTCCATGGAAATATCATAACCCATATCATTGAGGACCTGTACCAGCTTATGGTTCCTCGCATCTCGTCTTTCTCTGAGGGCAGCCAGCACTGCATTGAAGTGGGCATTCTCGATATCTATATGGTATCCCAGTATATGTAACCCTATACCTTCTTCAGTTTCAGTAGCAAGTTCGATCCCCGGGATGACTTTGAGCTCTGCTGCTTCTCCTGCAATGAGTGCTTCCCTGATGCCTTCCACACCGTCATGATCTGTTATTGCGATCATGTCATAATCCAGCTCTTTGGCCTTTTTTACGATTTCCACCGGTGTAGCACGTCCGTCCGAGTAACTGGTGTGTATATGAAAATCTACTTTGTATCCGTCGTTCATCGGCTATCTCCTGTCATAAAGCATTCCTGCAGCCACTTCTGCTGCAGCTTCTTTTCCCTTGACTTCTTCCACAAGTTTCAGTGCGAATTCCATGGCGATGGCAGGTCCCATCCCTGTGATGATGTTTCCGTCCACAGTAACATTTTCACCTGAGGCTGCACCTTCCTTCAGATGACCTTCCATGCCCGGATAAATGGTTGCCTTTTTACCTGCCAGGATGCCGCATGTGCCAAACACCTGCGGAGCAGCGCAAATGGCAGCCAGCTTTTTGCTGTCGTCCTCTGCAAAGCATACTATGTGTTTTGCAAGACCTTCATGGGCTTCCAAGTAGTCTGCTCCCGGCAGACCTCCCGGAAGAACTATCATGTCACATGACGGATAGTCCGCCTCTTCATATAGGATATCTGCCTCCACAACGATGCCGTGGGTTCCTTTTACGGCTTTAGCTCCTGTTATCGAAACAGTCTGAGTTTCGATGCCTGCTCTTCTGAGCACATCCACAGCTGTCAGCGCTTCTATTTCTTCAAATCCTTCTGCAAGATGTATATATATCATTTTTTCATCACTCCTTGTCGTATAATGTGTTATACTAGCTATATAATTATATGCTAAATATACCACAGAATGGAGAATAACAAAATGAAAAAAGTTGAAGATTATATCACCAGCATTCCTGATTTTCCGGAACCGGGTATTATTTTTAGAGATATAACATCGGTGGTTGGCGATGCTGAAGGACTGAAACTTGCCATCGAAGAAATGCAGGCAAAACTGGAAGGCGTTGAGTTCGACGCCATCGCAGGTCTTGAGTCAAGAGGATTCATCTTCGGAATGCCTATCGCATACAACCTGGGTAAACCATTCATTCCAGTAAGAAAAAAGGGCAAACTCCCCAGAGCAACCATAAGCCAGGCATATGAGCTGGAATACGGTACGGCTGAGATCGAAGTCCACAAAGACGACGTGAAGCCGGGCACAAAAATCGTTCTCATTGACGACCTCATCGCCACAGGCGGAACACTGAATGCAGCTGCTAAGCTCTTCGGCAAGCTGGACGCACCTGTAGTAAAGATCGTTTGCCTGCTGGAACTCAAAGGACTCAACGGCCGCGCAGTGCTGGAAGACTACGATGTGGAAACTGTCATAGCCTATGAAGGAATATAGATGTATGGGGGAGTTTTTCTTGAATTCCTCCCACACATATATGGTAGGTAGCTTTTATTCTCAACAATTTAATAAATGGCACTAAAATAGGGAGTTTTAATTGAAAAACTCCCTATTTTGCTTTTATTTTTATCGTCATCGATCCTCTCGGAAGTAAGGAAGTCCCAGACTTTCAGGCGGCTGGTCTTCTCTTCTCTTACGTACACTTGTGAAAATCAGTACGATGATAGTTACGATGTAAGGGAGCATCTTATAAAGCTCCTTGACAGCCATATTGCCTGACGGCATGAACAAATGAAGAATATAGAGACCGCCGAATATAATCGAACCGAAGATCGCAAAATTTGGCTTCCACAGTGTGAAGATAACCAGTGCGATAGCCAGCCAGCCCCTGTCGCCGAATGCATCGTTTGACCATACACCGCTGGCATAATCCATTACGTAGAACAGTCCGCCAAAACCTGCGATCATACATCCGATGCAGATAGCACAGTACTTATACTTGTTGACATTGATACCGGCAGCATCTGCTGTAGCAGGGTTTTCACCTACTGCACGAAGCTGCAGTCCTGTTCTTGTACGCTTAAGCACATAAGCAGTTACTATGGCTATGATTATAGCCAGATATGTGAGGAATCCATATGAAAGGAATATATCCCCAAACCATCCCAAGCTGTCTATATAGAATATTTTCTTACTGAAGAACTTACTTGTTTCAGAAAGGGCGATGGATGGAACTGCTCCTCCTGTAAGCTTGATCAGCGAACCACCGAAGAAGTTACCGAATCCCACACCGAAAGTAGTCATAGCAAGACCCACAACGTTCTGATTAGCCCTGAGGGTAACGGTCAGTACACTGAACAGAATACCCATGAGGAGTGAACCGAGCAGACATGAGAACATCGGTATGAATATGGCCAGGAAAGGATTGAGCGGACCTTCGCATGCCTGTTCATAAAGGAATGAGCCTATTACGCCGCATATACCGCCCACATACATTACACCCGGGATTCCCAGGTTCAAGCTTCCTGCCTTTTCAGAAATCGTTTCGCCGGTACAGCCGAACAGAAGCGGCATACCCTGCATTACTGCACGAGGAATGAATGCAACCAAATCAAACATTTACTCTTCCTCCTTTCCTGATTTCTTTCTCATATGAACTTGATAATTTATAAAGAATTCACATCCTATGATGAAGAACAGGATGATTCCTGTAAGGATGTCTGCAAATGACTCATTGAGACCAAAGTTTGTGGAGATCTCTCCCGCACCCTGTCCAAGGAATACTATGAGCATACTTGCAAAGATCATTGCTACTACATTGAACTGAGCCAGCCATGAAACCATGATTCCCAGGAAGCCTCTTCCTCCTGCAAGGGTGGTTGTGATGGTGTGGTCGATACCTGATACCATCATCCATCCTGTGAAGCCGCATATGGCTCCGGACAGCAGCAGTGTTCTGATTATTACTTTGTCTACTTTGATTCCCACATAGCTTGCAGTTCTCTGGCTTTCACCGACTACGGATATCTCATACCCATGTTTACTGTATTTGAGATATACGTACATAGCTGCAGTTACTATTGCAACGAATATAACAACAAGGAGATAGCTGTTTGTTCCGATGTACGGAAGCCATCCTGCCTGTGTACTCTGATTTATTATACCTACTTTACCTGAGCCCTTAGGGACTTCCCAAAGGATGATAAAATACGCCACAAGCTGTATAGCTACATAGTTCATCATCAGGGTGAACAGAGTTTCATTAGTATTCCACTTTGCTTTGAAGAAGGCAGGGATCATTGCCCAGACCGCACCGCAGATGATAGCTGCTGCAAGGCATATGATGATCAGCAGACCGCTAGGGATAACATCTCCCATATAGATCATGCAAAGTGCAGTTGCCCATGCGCCCATGAGGATCTGTCCTTCGCCGCCCAGGTTCCAGAATTTCATCTTAAATGCAGGTGTCAGTGCCAGTGCGACACTCAAAAGGATCGCCAGTTCTTTAAAGAGAAGCAATGTCTTTCTCTCAGTACCTACAGCGCCATAGATCATTGTTCCAAAGACGCTGAAAGGATCCAGCCCTGTCATAAGCATAGTTACGATGGCACATACGATCAGAGCGGCTACGATAGCTCCTATTCTGATCATCCATGTCTGCTTAAGGGGCAGTTCTTTTCTCTTGGTGATATGGAAAAGAGGTTCTTTATTCAATTTACTCATTGTCAACACCTCCTCCAAGCTTTGTCATCATCATACCGATCTGATTCTTATCGGCATTTCTTCCATCAACTACACCGCTCACTCTGCCTCCGCAAAGGACCAGTATCCTGTCACTGAGTTCCATGAGAACGTCCAGGTCCTCGCCTACGTATACAACAGCGACGCCTTTCTTCTTCTGCTGATTGAGCAGATCATAAATAGTGTATGACGAATTGATATCAAGACCTCTAACGGCATATGCAGAAAGGAGAACTGTAGGGGCAGAGGCGATTTCTCTTCCTACAAGCACCTTCTGTACGTTTCCTCCGGAAAGTTTTCTTACAGGAGTAGAAAGGCTGGATGTGCTTACTTCAAGCTCGTCCACAACCCTTTCGGCCAGTTCCTTAGGTGTTTTTCTGTCTGTAAAGAAGGACTTACCCTTTCTGAAGGATCTGAGCATCATATTGTCGGTAAGGTCCATGTTTCCAACGAGTCCCATTCCCAGTCTGTCTTCCGGTACGAAGGACAGGGCAACACCCATGGCTGCGATCTGGAGCGGATCCTTTCCGATAAGTTCTTCAGGATCTCCTTCGTCGTCGATGTACTGGATGGTACCTCTTTCAACAGGCTGAAGGCCTGCGATGGCTTCCAGAAGTTCTTTCTGTCCACATCCGGAAATACCTGCAATACCCAGTATCTCGCCTGAATTGGCTGTAAAGCTGACATCATCAAGTTTCAGTATACCGTCCTGACTCTTGACTGTGAGATTTTCGATTTTTATACGAGGCTTAGGATCTACAGGCTCAGGTCTTTCGATGTTCAGGCTTACCATTCTGCCTACCATCATATTTGTCATTTCCTGCTCGTTGGTTTCTGCAGTGATCATTTCACCCACGAATTCGCCCTTTCTCAGTACAGCTACTCTATCTGATATGGCCATTACTTCATGGAGCTTATGGGTAATGATAACTACAGTTTTTCCTGCAGCCTTCATATTTCTAAGGACTGCAAAGAGTTTCTCTGTCTCCTGAGGCGTCAGAACCGCTGTAGGTTCGTCGAGGATCAGGATGTCTGCACCTCTGTACAGTACCTTTACTATTTCCACCGTCTGTTTCTCGGAAACCGACATATTGTATATCTTCTTATCGGGATCTATGTCAAATCCATAAGTGTCACAAATCTCACGTATCTTATCTGAAGCTTTATTGAGATCCAGTTTTCCTTCTTCCTTCAAACCGAGGATGATGTTTTCGGCAGCAGTAAACACATCAACCAGCTTGAAATGCTGGTGGATCATACCGATACCATATCCAAAAGCTTCCTTAGGCGAATGTATCGCAGCGAGTTCGCCATTGATATATACTTCTCCTCCATCAGGATAGTATATACCCGAAATCATATTCATCAATGTTGTTTTACCGCTTCCGTTTTCACCCAGCAGCGATAATATTTCTCCACGATAGATGTCAAGATCAACCTTATTATTTGCTATTACATTACCAAATACTTTTGTGATGCCTCTGAGGGACACAGCCACTTCTCTATTGGCCAAACAAATCAACACCTTTCTATAATAATTACTTCAGCTTTCCACATATTGCACAGAAAAATACGAACTTCAAAAGCCGTACTTTTCTCTGCAATACCATTACATTCACGAAAACCCCGGACAAGCCGGGGCTTTCGCTATTATATTCTTTTTCTTAGAATTTTGTATCGAGCAGCTTGATTCCATCGATCTGAAGGTCGAAATAAGGAGCTGATCTGAATTTTGATTCTTTGAACGCACCGTCTTCGATTACTTCTGTGTCAGGAGTGTAAGCAGCATCTGTATCTACGTCAGCCTTGTATGAGCTCATTGCTTTTCCGTCAACTGTGAATGTTGATGCATCGAATACCTGGATCGATCCGTCCTGCAGTGCAGCCTTAACTTCGTCTAACTTAGCAACTGTTCCTTTTGCAGCAACAGCTTCATTAACATCTGTCAGCACTACTGAACCTGTTTCCAGAGTTCCTGTCCAGTCAGCATCGATAGCTTCGTCGTTCTGTGCAGCAGTGATCGCATATACATAGTAAGGTGTCCAGTCGATTCTTGATGAAACGATGAATGTGTTAGGGCAAGCTTCCTGTGTGCTTCCGTTGTATGATACGTTAGGAACGCCTGCGTTTTCACAAGCTGTAGGAGCTCCCATGGAGTCAGCATGCTGTGAAATAAGAACGCATCCGTCATTTATCAGTTTGTTAGCAGCTTCTTTTTCGAGAGCTTCGTCATACCATGATCCTGTGAAAGTTACTTCCATTGTAACTGATTCACAAACTGACTTAGCACCCAGGTAGAATGAAGTGTAGCCTGATACTACTTCTGCATAAGTGAACGCACCAACATAACCCATCTTAGCCTGATCAGCAGTGATGTCACCGGCTTCGATCATTTCGTTCAGCTTCATACCGGCAGCAACGCCTGCCAGATATCTGCCTTCGTAGATGGAAGCAAATGCATTGTGATAGTTGTCAAGGCCTTCAGTGTGAGCCTTAGTTCCTGTTGAGTGGCAGAATTCAACTTCAGGGAAGTCCTTTGCTGCCTGGATCATGAAGTCTTCATGTCCGAATGAGTTGGCAAAGATGATATCGCATCCGGCGTCTACCAGTTCAGCTGCTGCATCGTAGCATTCCTGACCTTCAGGGATGTTAGTCTTGATAACAGCTTCAACTCCCAGTTCTTCACATGCAGCTTTTGCAGCATCCAGGAAGTTCTTGTCATAAGTTGAGTTTTCATCATGCAGGCAAATGAATCCAACCTTATAAGCTGAATCGTCGCCGCCACCGCCGCAGCCTGCAAGTGTTACTGATAATCCGAAGACCATCACCAGTGCAAGTACTATAGATAATACTCTCTTTTTCATTTTTCTCCTCCTTAAAAAGAAAACATTTGAAAAAATAACAAAGACAGGTCAAAAACCTGTCTGCCAACTTCTACAGTAATAACCAATAGTCGTAACTGAGGCGTTACGGTAGAAACGCACAAGCCATCTATTTGTGCATATATTGGCAATATTCGATTGTGTGATTACCACATATTGAGTTTACCTCTTGGGTCATGCCGTGTCAATAAAAAAAGTCCGCCGAACGCGAACTTTATTTTACATCTATTTAAAGATTATCCGACCGTTGTCTATTTTGTCAATAACTGCCAAAGATTCTACTGTATAGCCCTTGGCTCTGAGCCTTTCGCTGCCGCCCTGAAAGTATTTTTCGATCACTGCACCTATGCCGACAACTTCACCTCCCGCCTGCTCAACTATCTCAGCAAGAGCAAGCGATGCCTGTCCATGGGCAAGAAAATCGTCTATGATAAGTACCTTGTCACCCTTTTCAAGGAATCTTTCAGAAACTCTAAGCAACGAAACAGTACCCTTTGTAAAGGACTTTGCTTCGGCCACAAAAAAGCCTTCTGTCATGGTGCTTGGTGCAGCCTTCTTTGCAAAAACCACAGGGGCGTAGTCAAAATACGGTGCGGCAAGACATGCCACTGCGATCCCGCTGGCTTCTACTGTAAGGATCTTGTTTATCTCACAGTTTTCAAAGCGTGCTTTGAATTCTTTTCCGACTTCTTCCAGAAATCTTACATCGAGCCTGTGGTTGAGAAAGTGATCGACCTTGACGATCTCCGTACCTATCGCAACTCCCTCTTTAAGGATCTTTTCTTTCAGTGCCTTCATTGTTCTTCCTTTATTAGTCTTCTATTAGTCTTCTTTGAACAGTTCTTCCAGACCTTCGAATGAAATCTCTTCAACCAGCTCTGCTTCTGCCGCTGCTTCAGGTTCTGCTTCGATCAGATCAGGGAGCTCGATTTCGATATCATCAAAGCTGATTTCTTCTACAGGAATAGGTTCTGCTTCAGGAACGAAGCCTTCAGGAGCTGTAAGATCTTCTAATGTAAATGCATCTTCTGCGACTTCTTCCACCACAGCAACCGGTTCTGCTGCAAGTTCTTCTGCCGCAGCTGTTTCTTCCATGATAACTGTTTCAACATCCATAGGTGTTTCAGTTTCGATGATGCTTTCGATCTCGATTTCTTCAGCAGGGAATCCCACCGCATCAAGATCATTCATCATCTGCCATTCAACTTCCTCATCATTAGGAAGCATACTCTTAAGACTGTCTATCTTTCCCGCAGTTCTCAGGATGTTTGTTTTGATTTCCTCAAACTCGCTTTCCATGGAATTGAGCTGCTGAGTATACTTGTTCTTTGCTGCAGATGCTTTTTCTCTTTCTGCTTCTACTTCAGCCTTCATTGCAGCTTTTTCTGCTTCTACTGCTTCCCTTGCTGCGTTCAGTTCAGCGATCATAGCCTGTTTTTCTGTTTCAACATCTATTCTCAGCTGAGCGAGTTCTTTTTCCTGCTGAGCAACCTGATCCTTACCTTCAGCAAGGATAGTCTCAACTTCTGTCTTTGCCTGTGTGATGATATCGTTGCTGCTCTTCTTGGCTTCCATTATCAAGCTCACATACAGCTCATTGTTTTCATCATACTTCTGATATCTTTCTCTAAGCTGACCAAGTTCGCTTTCATAAGAATTCTCAAGTTCTTCAATGCTCTTTTCATATAAATCACAGAGTTGCTGCATGCAGTCATAAACATCGTCCTTGTCAAAGCCTTCACCGGAACTCTTTTTGATATTCATTCCCTTGAGAAGCCCAATGACTGTTTCACGTCTCTGCTCTGTTAATGCATTTCTGTTCATTTTAAAACCTCTTTTTCTTCCTTATAGTTGACCTAATTTTAATAATAGATACAAGCCATTATAACACTTTAAACTATTTTTGTCTTCCTAAAATTGTAATTTTAGTACTTTTTTGTTGACTTTTAAGCCTTTCTGGGGTTAACATTACGTATAATGTTTTTTAAAAACACCATTTCAGCACGATAAAAACTACAATTTTGAGGTTGATCATATGAAAACTATTGAATTAATGATAAACGGTCAAAAGGCCCAGTTTACAACAAAATCGGTAACTCTTGAAGGAAAAGAATATTTTTATTCCAAAATCACACAGCTGGATCATTCTCCTGTCGTTCTCACTTACAGGTTTGAATACGACGGAGAAGACAAACTCATTAGATACGAGAAAAAAGATGCCCAGATCTTAGCCGCTATATTCAGCCAGGTCCACAAAATGATCGAGCTTAAGAAAGCAAAGGCTGCCCAGCAGCCGGCTGAAGAACCAAAGGCTGAAGCTCCAAAGGCTGAAGAACCTGCAAAAGTTGAGGTTCAGGAAGAGGCAAAAACAGAACCTGTTGCGGATACTAAAGAAAGCACAAAGGTCACTGAAAATGCCGAAATCTCCGATGAAATGTCAGAAATGATCAAGGCGACGGTTGCACTCAACGAAGAGAGAGCAAAAAAAGAGGCAGAAAAAGCTGCCAAGAAAGCCAGAAAAAAAGCCATCAAAGAAGCTAAAAAGAATGGCACTCCTCTCCCTGAAGAAGAAAATGATATAAGTGCCTCCGAAGATACTCCGCCTGTGGATCCTGTTAAGCAGGCAAAAATCAAAAAATCCCTTAAGGTCTTCGCCATCATTATCGCCGCATTCATCGTATGCGCGGGAATCTATTACTTCGTATTCGGAACAAACAACGCGCCTTCAGATACCAATCCCGGCAACACTGAATCTCAGCAGTACGATGATATAGATCAGCTTATAGAAGATCTCCAATAATAGCAATAAAGCTCAGTATTGAAACTGAGCTTTTTTTATTTGCTGTATTCTATGGTCTGCAGTTCCCGCACGGATCGTACCCTGCATTTTCTGCGGCATCTTTTGACATGAAATATGTTCGGTTATCTTCTGCCGGCAGCCCGCTGCAGGATGGCAGATGATATTTCTTCGAATTGATATTGCCGATATATTGGGCTTCTTCATAATCTTCCGTATACGTTCTGTCAGCTTTCTTTCCTTCTGCGTTGAAAGTGAAGTTTTCACCGTCACTGATGGCGATTATAGTCCCCTGTGTGTCCGTTCTGAAGACTTCTGCACCCAGGTCGTTGAATCTGCTCATGGTTTCCTTATGGGGATGCCCGTACATATTGTCCTTTTCACATGAAATCACCACATAACGCGGATTGGACTCCCTCAGGAAATAGTAGCTGTTGGATGTGCTGCTTCCGTGATGTCCTGCCTGCAAAAGGTCTGCTTCAAGATCCATTCCCGCTTCGATCATATCCTTCTCCGGCTTACTTCCTGCATCTCCCGTAAACAAAATGCTGTTTTCACCATGGGAAACTTTCAGACAGATAGAATCATCGTTTGTGTCGCTATATTCATATACAGGACCGAGAAATTCTATCTTGCACTCTCCCAGAACTGCTTCGTCTCCCGGATATGGCGCTTCTGTTTCTATTCCCTGCTCCTCGATTTCCTCTCTCAAATATCCTTCTATTCCGTCGTCGTATTCATCCAGCATGTAGATCTTATCCACATCTATACTGCTGACGATGGTCTTCCCCGATCCGATGTGATCTTCATGAGGATGGGTAAAAACCACATATTTGAGTCTGTCTATTCCCATGTCATCAAGATAATCCAGTATAAGGTCATCATCTTCACGATTCCCTGCATCGATAAGCATCGCTTCATCCTGTGATATGAGCAGCGTACAGTCAGCCTGGCCCACATCTATGAAATGTACTGCCAGCTCTCCATCTGCAGGAAGTGCAGTTCCTGTACTTTCACCGGAACAGCCGCAAGCTGACATCATAACAACGATCATCATTATGACCATCAGTATTCTATTTTTTACCTTCATTATTCTTCTCCCGATATTATTGATGTCTAAAGCACAACCGATACGTATGTGCCGTCTTCTTTTCCGGCATTTATGATTTCAAGACCTTTAAATTTCTCCAATTCCGGCCTGCATGTATCAAAGATAAAGATAAGGTTTTCTTTGCATAAGGCCTTTGCATAAGGCTGAGGGAGCTTTTCACGAAGTTTTTCAAAGGTGCTTTCCGGAATACTCTTTATGGCAAAGGCGGCCATATTCATGGGTACCGGCATGCTTAAATTCGTCTTGTCGGTTTTTATCACTATCTTCATGGGACACCTCTAATCTATGAAAACGCGTACGTTCATGCCTTCTGCCGTTGTCATGCCGATGATGTCGCCTGTCATTCCCGCGTCAAAACAGTCGGCAAGTGCATCCATCAGCATTGCAAGATCCCTGCTGTTTATACCGTCCATTGGTATCGGAAGTCTCGATACGGCTTCCGTCAGTTTCCTCACAGCCTTGACGGGAAGGTTTATTTCTGCACGGTCGCCCATGAGGTTCCATGCATTGATGTGGACTAATCTTTTTTCATATGTTGTTTTTATTGTATTTGGTTTTGCAGTCATTGTTGTGTTCCTTTTGGTAAGTTTCTACGATATTTTATCAAGTATGTAATGTTTCAGTCAATAGGGCTGCTCCACAACATTGTTCCACCGAGCATAGGAGCTTTGAACCCCCTATTATGTGTTCATGAATGAGAAAAAACCGTCCTGTTGGACGGTTTTCCTCGTTGGTGGAGCATAGGGGGCTCGAACCCCTGACCTTTTGACTGCCAGTCAAACGCGCTCCCAGCTGCGCCAATGCCCCGTGTTCCATTTTATTTTACTATGGCTGAATAAACACGTCAAGCTGTATTCTTAGGCTAATACTCGGGTAAAAATGTGTAATATTTTTGTTTTTTTAAAATATTACACACAAAAATTACCGATAAATCGATAGTTTTCATCCTAACCAAATCATATATGAATAAACATACATCAAACAACTTAAATTAATGTATTTTTTACATTCACATGAATATATAACCATCACGAAATTCGTCCTGTGATTCATGTCAAAAAAACATGTGTATTTTTTTCAAACTCCGAAAAAAATACACATATTGATCATCTATACATCAATCCGCCGCATAAACAAGCCCTATCAGTTCACAACGTGTCATATCAACTCATACCTGCATCCATCAAAGGATGTATCGAACATGCATATACTTCTGTATTCGCAGTATCTGCATGCTGTCTTCTGTTCGCCGAAGGACTGCTTTCGTTCTTTCTTCGGTTTGATGGTTATCTCACCGCTGCAGATCTCCGTGCATATCCTTTTGACGTGAAGATCCACCTGCTCCATCAGTTCATTGAACTCTTCACGACCCAGCAGATATCCTCCTGCCGATGGCTTGAGATTTTTCTCTTTGCCGCTGATCTTGACCGGTATAACTGTTGACGCACCTTCGCCGTCGGCATTCATCTCACAGTCCATGGCTTCGATGATTTTTTCATCATCCATGACTATGCCGACCAATCTGTATGCTTCATCCAGTCTGCCGGCAAGGTCTGCCTTACTTTCGGCACCGGATCGTACGCTCTTAGTATCGGCATCGGTTTCCAGATCGTCTATCTTGAAGTAAAATACACCTGCAGGCTCTGCGAATTTACCTTCCATGGCCGCTTTTAAGTAAACCATCAGCTGCAGCTTGTATCCGCCTCTGATATATTCCACATCTACGGTATCGCTGCCTGTTTTATAATCTACGACCCTGACAGCATCGTCTTCCAGCATATCCACCCTGTCTATGGTACCGCGGATCAGCACTTCCCGGCCGCCTGCATCGACCTTGACCGGCGGCAGCTCCTTGCCTCTTCCAAAAGGCTGCTCGAAATACATCGCCTTCACTTTGCCTTTTCTCACCTGCTTTATCATGGACCATGCCGCATCACAGCAGATGTCTGTTATTCTGCCGGTTCTGTAGTTTTCTGCTTTTCCGGAATCGATAAGGCCTTCTCTATATCCGCCCATATCTTCGGACATGATCTCCTCTATTTCGCGTCTGCACTGTTCTTCTGTTATGGTCATCCACGGAGATCTCGGATCGGTTATTGCCATGCCGCTTCCCGCATCCGGGGTCAGCCTTGATGAAAGCTTCATAAGACAGTAATGATATATATCTCCGATCTCCCTTGCTCCCATTTCATATACTTCAGGCGACTGCGCCCTAAGTCCGTACATTATGAAATGTGCAAAAGGACAGCTGCTGTACTTTTCCAGCCTTGATGCACTGACTTCCAGTCTGCTTCTGTCTCCCCGGTAAAGAGCATCTGAGAAGCTTTCTCCTACAGCCTCAACGGAATTATCGAACAGCATGCCCGATGTGACCTTTTCCAGTTCTTCCGGGCGATTATTCTCATACCAGTTCATTACCTTTAACCAGTCGTCGTCCACAACAGCCCCGTCGGAATATCTTCTCATGGCTTCCGTCATGTAGCCAAGGGTTCCTTCGCTGCAGACAAGCATATCAAAAACATCGCTGCCCTCTTCGATGTCACCTAAAACATCAGCGTCGCCTCTTTCCTCAAGATAAGCTCTTATCTTCTCAAAGACCGCCGATGGTCTTTGGGCCTGACCATCTTCCCCTGCAGACGAACAACTTATATAAAGCCTTTCTTCCGGCAGGTGGAGGGTCCTGTAAATCGCAAGGCTTTCTTCTCTCCTTGTGACCGCATCCCTTTTGGAGATCTCCATATCAAGCTCCTCAAGAGCTGCCTTTTCTCTATCGCTTATAAGGCCTTCATCTGTCATTTCCATTGGCAAGATCCCTGCATTGGCACCTACGACGAGAAGCACCTTGACGCGGCTGAGACGCGTCCTTTGCAAAGTTCCGATTATTACCCTGTCAGAGCTTACAGGAACAAGACCGATCTCAACCCTTTCCATACCGATGGTCATCAGCTTCAGCAGTTCTTCGTTGGACACCTTTTCTTCGCCCAGTATCTCGACCACCTGATCCAGTATTCTGCAGATTATGTTCCAGCTTTGTGCCGTCTCGGCTGCCGCCTCAGAAAACCCTGCATCCTCCTGCTTTGCGATGAGGGCTTCAAGTCTTTCTTCCATTTGGAAATCCTTTTCCAGGAAGCTGTACAACCCCTTTGCCTTTTCTCCTGCAGTATTATATCTGCCTATGGATGCCTTGGCATTTTCAACGATCGCCACTATTGCCCCGCGGATGCTGTTTAGTCTTGTCAGTTCTTCTTCACTGTATTTCTTGCCCACCTTCTTGAAGTCGGATGTCCACATGGTACCGCGAATATTAAAAGCAGTCGCGTAGTTTTCCAACAGTTCACATTCTTCATGGCTTAGTCCCATAAGACCGGACTTTATCATACGCATGACAGACTCAGTCCTGTATCCCTTAGAGACTATCTCCATGATGGCAAGCAAGCATCCCACTGCAGGATGGTGCATAACGTTACGCTTTTTATCTATGAAAACAGGGATGCCCCATCTTCTGAAAGTCCTCGCCAGGATATTTCCTCTTGTCTCCATATCATTGCATACGACCACTATATCACCGTACTTGTAATCATGATCCCGGACAAGGCTCAGCACATATGCTGCTGCCCGCTCCGCTTCGGCATAGATATTGGATGCAGCCACCATGGTTACCGGCGCAGAACTTCCCCACACGGTTTTTCTGTATTCTCCCTCTATGGTTTGAACAGTCACGTCTTCGTTGATATCTTCAGCGGTTTTAATAAGCTTATCTATCACATGTCCTGTCAGATCGAAGATCTCATTATCTTCTTCATATGTCATCACTATGTTGACGCTTCGTGCCCCTTTGAGAAGTCTTTCGATCACCAGGAGGTTTTTAGGGGTGAAAGTGTCGAACCCATAGATCCAAACTTCCGATTCTGTCACCATAGGCGCACTTAAGATCTTTTCTCCGTAAAACAAGATATAGTCTTCGTTATCAAGATACTTACCCTCGATGAGAGCCTGGTACTCTTCATATATCCTGCCGATGTCCTCCAGCTTGCACCTGAGATAGCTGCGATCATCCAGCCTGCCCACCACATCTTTGAGTTCCTCGGGACCTACGCCGTAACGCTTCATATCGGAAATGACACCATACACCCGGTCTATGAACGAGCTCTTCCAGCTGAATCCTCTGTAGATGCTCAGTTCCCTATCCACCTGACCCAGAACTTTTGTCAGCAGCATCTGGCTTCCGTATTTATCGATGAGCTGCGGTTTTGTACCGCCAACTTCTCTCACCACTTTGTGACCCAGCGTACTGAAATCCACTATCCTCAAATCCATGAGACTCTTCTTTTTAAGATAAAAAAAGGCATCCCTTTCTGCCTGTAACGAAAATTGATCCGGTACAAGCAGCAGAGTCCTGCCTTTTATATTATCGAATATGAATTTTTCTTTGTCTGTGGTCTCAGTTCCGCAGTAGATGTTAAGCATTTAGACTACACCTTTCTATCGTGTAAATTCTTCGAAAACATCTTTCACGGTGCTTATCCTGTCTATTTTATCTGCATTGACGCTGCAGAACACAAGACCATTGTCAGGGTCACCTTCTACGGTCTTCTTGACAGCTTCGATGATGTCATAATCCTCACCGCCCGGTTCCATGGTCTTCTCTGCGAATGCGCTCTTCATGGTCCTTAATGATGTCTTCATTGGGCTTTTGATTATTGTAACATCATTCCCTGTACAGTTCAAATAGAGGTTTTTGTATTCTTCATCCGCATCACATTCCTCGGTAACTACAAATCTTGTACCCATGAGGATGCCGTCCGCCCCTGCTCTGTAAACGTCTTCCGCGTCTTGTCTTGTGTAAATGCCGCCGCCTGCTATAAGGGGACAGTTTTCAAGCTTCATAAGCTCTGCTTTGACATCTGCTATTATCTTGAAACGTTCCTGCTGCGCCTTTTCCAGCTGGGCTTCCTTGAAGCCAAGGAGTCCTGCCGCAAGAGGCCCCTGGAATATGAATCCGTCAGGGACCCTGTTGTATTTCTGAGACCATGTTCTGATGATGGCCGATGCCGCTCTTCTTGATGATATGGTAGGAACGAGCGCCACCTTCTTGCTGCCATACTTAGGCAGGTCTTTAGGTATACCTGCACTTGTAACGATCACTTGTGCTCCTGCCTTAACTGCTGTTTCTGCATAAAGCTGGGCTTCAGGTCTGTTCCACATGATGCTGACACCGATGAGTCCCTTGCCTTTGGCCTTCTGGACTTTTTTAAGGGCTGTCTTGATTTCCTTTTCAAGGGTATCGAGATTTGCTTTCAGCCTGTCTTCTTCGTATCCTTCAGCTCTATAGCCTATCTCGGAAGTCCCGATCAGTCCGAGCCCTCCTTGGATGGCCACTGCTGCTGCCAGGGAACTTCCCGCAATGCCTATACTCATCCCTGCCTGGACGATAGGTACGGGCAGCTGGTGAGCGCCTAATTTCAACGGTTCCAGATGATACTCATCCGTTCTCTCATGGGCCATGGTGCTTCTCATCACCAGGAATTTATTCATATTGTCTATTGACGATATGAACTTGGGCAGTTCCTCTTCCGGCACATGGGACAGGGCTTCGCTGATCATATCATTATGAAAAGCTTCATGGGCTTTTACAGCCTCTGTCCCTTCTTCCGTGAGATGTATCCTGACGATCCTTCTGTCATCATCATCTCTCAGCCTTTCAACATATCCTTTTTTCACCAGTTTATTTATGGCTGTAGTCAAGGTGCTGACATTGATTCCCAGAAGATTGGCTACATGGGTCATGGTCTTTGATCTGCCCTTACCGATGGCCACCAGCGTATGTATCTCCGTTATGGAAAGATCCTTAGAGGAAGCTTCCTTGACTGCCTCTTCTTCCATCTTCAGTACCATGTTGAAAAGATTGACCAGTATATCGTTTACTTTCTTGACGTTTTTATCCACGTTGATCTCCTAACCGAATGCGAACATTATTTCACATTTACATGCGAGATCCTTTCCTACATAAGCTTCGGCAATACCTGTGCCGCTGCTGCTTCTCAGCCTGTCCAGCGTCACTTTCAGAGTAAGTGTGTCTCCCGGAACCACCTGCTTTTTGAATCTGGCGTTTTTGATGGAGCCAAACACTGCCAGCTTACCCTTATGTTCGGGCATGGAAAGCACAGCTATCGCACCTGCCTGAGCAAGAGCTTCCACCTGCAGCACTCCCGGCATTATAGGTCTTCCCGGGAAATGTCCCTGAAAATAGTACTCATCCTCAGTCACGAATTTGGTAGCAACTATGGATTTTCCCGTTTCCATCTCTTCCACCTGATCCACCAAAAGAAAAGGTTCTCTATGTGGAATTATATCCTTGATTTGTTCTTTATTCAATAGCATCTTTGTCTCCTCATGACTCTTTCTTATTATTCGAATCTCTTCACTATCAGAGAGCCGTTATGACCTCCGAAGCCCAGGGAATTGGAAAGCGCACACTTTACATCCGCGGCTCTTCCAATGTTGGGAACATAGTCAAGCCCCAGCTCCGGATCCGGCTTTTCAAGGCCTACGGTAGGCGGGATGAAACCTTCATTGATGGTCTTGGCACAGATAACTGCTTCAAGGCTTCCCGCTGCTCCCAGAAGATGTCCTGTCATGCTCTTTGTGGAGCTCATAGGCACTTTTGTATCTTCTCCGAATACCTTTTTGACAGCGATGGTTTCAAAAGCATCGTTATACGGAGTTCCTGTTCCATGAGCATTGATATAATCGATATCGTCGGCAGTTATACCTGCATCTTCAAGTGCCATCCTCATGGCCTTGGCAGCACCTTCTCCATCCGGCGCAGGTGAAGTGATATGATAAGCATCTGACGTAGCACCGTAACCTGCGATCTCGCCATAGATCTTAGCCCCTCTGGCCTTGGCGTGGTCCAGTTCTTCCAGTACCAGTATAGCAGCTCCTTCTCCCAATATAAACCCGTCTCTTTCAAGATCAAAAGGTGTTGAACATCTGTCAGGGTCAGTTCTTGTGGACATCGCAGTCATATTGGAGAATCCTGAGAAACATACAGGACAGAAAACCGATTCTGCTGCGCCTGCCAGGATAACGTCATTATATCCATGTTTGATGTTTCTGTAAGCTTCTCCCACGTTATGTGTCCCTGCAGCACATGCAGAAACTATACCCATGCTGGCGCCCTTTGCACCAAATTCCATTGAAATATTTCCTGAAATACCGTTGGGCATCACCATAGGGATCATCATGGCAGATGCCCTTGCCATGTTATCTCTTTTAGTGCATTTCACAGCTTCGTTTTCGAGTGTTATAACGCCGCCGATACCTGTTCCGCAGTATACGCCGAATCTGTCAGGATCAACATTTTCACCGCTTACTAGACCGCTGTCTGCCACAGCTTCTCTGGCTGCAGTGAGGGCAAACTGTGCCACTCTGTCCAGCCTCTTGGCCGCTCTCTTATCACCGAAATCATAGTTCTTGACTTCAGCTCCCATTGTCACCTTATGGTTTTCCAGATCGAACAATGTGATCTCTGCGATCCCATGTCTTCCGTTTTTTATTGAATCCCACATGTCTGCAACATTGTTTCCAACCGGAGAAACAACGCCCATACCTGTGATCACTACTCTCTTTTCCATTATATCTCCTTTCAGCGTGCGCCGATATCGGCACATCTGCTATGTTACATTATGATTCCGCCGTCTACACTTATTACCTGTCCTGTGATGTATGAGCCCATGTCTGATGCGAGGAAAAGTGCCGCGTTGGCGATGTCCTCAGGCCTGCCCATTCTTCCCAGGGTTATGTTCTTAGCTGCCGCCTCTTTTTGTTCATCGGTCAAAACTGCTGTCATATCCGTTTCGATGAATCCCGGAGCGATGGCATTGACCCTGATGCCACGCCTTCCCAGCTCCTTGGCTGCTGACAATGTCATTCCGACGATGCCGGCCTTGGATGCGCTGTAGTTTACCTGTGCAGGATTCCCCTTAAGGCCTGATACCGATGCCATGTTGATGATGGTGCCTGTTCTCTTCTTGATCATAAGAGATGACAGTTCCTTCATCATATAGAATGCGCCGCTCAGGTTGGCATTGATGACTTTGTTGAAGTCTTCGGGGCTCATCCTCATCATCAGCTTGTCGTTGGTGATACCGGCGTTGTTCACCAGGATATCCACCTTGCCGAACAGCTCCTTGACTTTCGCTGCCGTATCAGCTGCAGTCTGCGGATCTGCCACATCGCCTTTGATGAGATACACCTGTGTACCGTAGGCCTTCAGCTCTTCAGCTGTCTTGGCCGCTTCTTCATCATTGCTTCTGTAAAGGAGGATCACGTCTGCTCCGTTTTCACAGAACTTCTCGGCGATGGCTTTTCCTATGCCCCTTACGCCTCCTGTTATAACTGCTGTTTTATCTTTTAACATTTCTATTCTCCGTTCTATTTATAAAGGTTTACTGAACCATGCCCTTGAGGGTTTGTATGGTCTCGTTGAGAGTCTCAACATTCTCTACGTTGAGTGCTGTGATCTCAGGACAAGTCTTCTTGGTCAGACCGGTAAGTGTCTTGCCCGGTCCCACTTCTACGATGGCTTCAACTCCGTCTGCTTCAAACTTCCTTATTATCTCTTCCCAGTAAACCGGGCTCATTGCCTGCTTTGCCAGCATTTCGGTGAGATAAACAGCTGCATCATTGCCGTCATGATCCTTCATCATATCGTCGGCCGTAACGTTGGCGTATACTTTCTGAGTCGGTTCTTTCAGCTCCGCTTCTGTGAGTACAGCCTTCAGTTCTTCTGCTGCCGGTACCATCATAGGGCTGTGAAAAGCGGTGCTCACTCCCAGGGGTATTGCTTTCACCTTTCGCTCTTTAGCTGCTCTTCTGAAACGTTTGAGGGCATCCTTATCCCCTGCAACTACTGTCTGGACAGGTGAATTGAAATTCACGCCTTCCAATATGCCGTCTTCCCTCGCTGCTTCAACGGCCTCCAGGATGGACGCTCTGTCCCCTATTCCGGCAGCCATGCCGCCCTTTGCATTACCTTCTTCATCGAGACCTGCCTGCTGCATCAGTACACCGCGCTTTGAAACGATGTCTATTCCCTTGGCGATCTCATCTATGGCTCCTGCCGCCGTCAAGGCTGAATACTCACCCAGGCTGAAACCTGCCAGCGCTGTAACTTCCAGCTTATGGTCAAGGCCATGGTCTGACATCTCAGCCATCAGCGCCTCATATGCCGCCATTGTCGTTGTATAAATAGCAGGCTGTGTCACGTGGGTCTGCTTGAGGGTTTCTTCGTCTCCTTCGAAGCACCAGTCCTTCACCTGCTGTCCTGCCATGTCGAAGATTTCCTTCGCCTGAGGATACGCATCATAAAGGTCTTTTCCCATGCCGCTATACTGTGCGCCCTGCCCTGCAAATACTATTCCTATCTTCATAGATCTTCTCAACCTCCTCGAACATCTCTCTGATCATCTCTGCCGCAGGCTGCTGTTTGCTTACAAGGCCTGCGATCTGCCCTGACATGACAGAGCCGTAATCCATATCTCCCTCTACAACTGCTGCATAGAGCTTGCCTATGCAAAGGGCATTTATTTCTTCTTCGTCAGCGTTCTGCTTTTCCAAAGTCAGCACCTGTCTTGAAAGCTTGTTCTTGATGACTCTTACGGGATGACCTGTGGATCTGCCTGTCGCCACTGTATCTGTATCCTTAGCCTTTATCACTGCATCCTTGTAGCTCTGTGCCACAGTGCATTCTTCAGCTACCAGAAATCTGGTTCCTATCTGTACACCTTTAGCTCCCAGCATGTACGCTGCTGCGATGCCTCTGCCGTCTGCGATGCCGCCGGCTGCGATCACCGGGATGTCGAGGGCATCTGCCATCTGAGGGATCATCGCCATGGTTGTGCTTTCGCCGATGTGTCCGCCGGCTTCTGTTCCTTCTGCAACTACTGCGTCTGCGCCTGCTCTTGCTACTCTCTTGGCCAGTGCCACTGATGCTACTACAGGAATGACCTTGATACCGTGTTCTTTTAATCTAGGGATGTATTTTCCCGGATTTCCTGCACCTGTAGTGATGACCTTGACCCCTTCCTCACATACAACGTCCATAAGCTCATCAACGTTATCTGCAAGAAGCATGATGTTGACACCAAAAGGCTTGTCTGTCATTTCTCTTGTTTTCCTTATTTCTTCTCTGAGCCAGTCTGCTGACTGTCCACCTGCCGCGATGATCCCAAGTCCTCCGCCATTGCTCACAGCTGCTGCCAAGTGGCAGTCTGCGATCCTTGCCATTGCACCCTGGATCACCGGATACTCTGTTCCTAATATTTCACAAACGTTTACCATTGTTTCCTCCCATATAGATGCGGCTGTGCCGCTGCTTACTACCACTCTATGATGGCTCCGGCTGCACATAAGCCGCCGCCAAAGCCCATAACTGCTACGATGTCGCCTTTCTTCAGCTTCCCTGTCTGCTGCAGGTCGTAAAGTGCCATAGGCACTGTAGCTGAAGATACGTTGGCGCTTTCGGTGATGCTTATCTGGAATTTTTCCAGTGGCTGTCCCATCTTCTGTGCCGCCGCGTGGATTATTCTGCCGTTGGCCTGATGAGGCACGAACCAGTCCACATCATCCAGGGTCTTACCGATCTTCTCAAGAGCGCCTTTTGCAACTTCCTCCATGGCATTTACTGCGAACTTGAACACAGCTCTGCCTCTCAGATACAGGGGTACAGGTGTCAGGTCGTCTTCCCAGAAAGGCGGATTGATGTAGTTTGCCTTGCAGTGGATAACGTCCTTTTCATCGTCATAGTTCTTGATATATGTGCTGAGGATACCCCTGGCCTTGGGATCGTTTTCCAGAACTGCTGCACCTGCACCATCACCAAATAGGATGCAAGTTCCCCTGTCCACCCAGTTGGTGACGCGGGTCAATCTTTCTGTTCCTATGACAAGGGCTCTCTTCATACCGTTTGTAACTGAACCGCCTGCTGCACTGCCCTTCATCAAGGATTCTGCGATCCAAAGTCCATATACGAACCCGCTGCATGCTGCATTGATGTCAAAGGCAACTGCATTGGGCAGTCCAACTCTCATCTTGACCTCAGCTGCCATGCTTGGTGTCACATGATCCGGGGTGATGGTAGCAACTATGACCAGGTCTATAGTTTCTTTGTCGATCCCTTCGAGAGCTTCTTCTGCTGCTGCCGCAGCCAGATCCAGAGAGCTTTCTGTGGTAGCAACATGTCTCTGGGCTATTCCTGTACGTTCCATGATCCATTCATGGGTGGTGTCGATATACTGAGACATCTCATCATTTGTCACGATTCTTTCAGGCAGGCACTTGCCCACTCCTATGATTTTGATCCCCAATTTCTCTCCTCCTTATCCAATGTCTTGATTCGACATTTTAATTCGTTTTTCAAATTGTTTGATTATCAAAGTATTTTTATAATATATTACCCCTTGACTTGAAAATTGTCAAGGGGCTAGTGATGTATCCTTATATTATGTTAAAGAGCTCCTCAGGCTCATATATGATATATTCCGGCGCATCATCACCCAGATCCTCCATCGACTTGCCTTCCAGAGCCAGTGACCATGATACCAGTATGGCTCCTATCCCTGCATTGTGAGAGCACTGGATATCGAACAATGTGTCACCCAGCATCACTGAGTTTTCCGGCTTTGAGCCCAGTTTTTCAAGGGCGATGTTTACAGGTGCCGGATCAGGCTTGTGCTTATCAGTATCTTCCGGAGTAATGATCACATCGAAATATTTAGTCAGATCAAATTTTTCCAATCCCTCCATAGCTGTACTCTTAAGTCTGGATGTAACAAGACCTGTCTTATATCCCAGAGCCTTCACCTTCATCACCAGCTCTTTCATTCCGGGGAACAACGTAATGAGGTCGCTGAAGTTTGTCCGCTGAAAGCTTCTGTATATCTCTATGGATTCCTCTACCGGAACATTGGGGAAAAATCTTGCAAGAGTGTATTCCAGCGGCTCTCCGAATGTGGCTGTCAACACGCTTTCTTCTTCCTCTCTGTTTTCAAGGGTCCTGAATGTATGCTGCCATGACATCAGGATCACATTATTGGTATCCATAATGGTACCATCGAAGTCAAACAGCACGGTATCTATCTTATTCATATAAGTCTCCTCATGCTAATATAGTGGAAAAGCCCGGCTCTCAAGTGAGCACCGGGCTTTTCGCGGTGTATAAAAATGATTTTAGAGATTTCGATCTATTGGGATCAATATCCGCCAAACATTGAAAGCATTACTGCCGCAGCAACCCCTGATCCGATTACACCTGCTACGTTAGGTCCCATAGCATGCATCAGCAGGAAGTTGGAAGGATTAGCCTTCTGACCTTCGATCTGCGATACTCTGGCAGCCATCGGAACTGCGGATACGCCTGCAGAACCGATCAGTGGATTGATCTTACCGCCTGTGAGTACGTTCATCAGCTTAGCGATGAGAACTCCGCCTGCAGTACCAACTGCAAATGCGCATACTCCCAGGATAACGATCTTGATAGTTGACCAAGTGATGAATGTTGAACCTGTTGCAGATGCACCTACGCAAGTTCCCAGCAGGATAACCAAGATGTTCATCAGTGCGTTTGAAGCAACTTCTGAAAGTCTCGCTGTTCTTCCGCATTCCTTGAACAAGTTACCAAGCATCAGGCATCCGATGAGCGGTGCTGCTGAAGGAAGCAGTAAGCATACTACTACAGTTACAGCGATAGGGAACAGGATCTTTTCTCTCTGAGACACTACTCTCAGCTGTTCCATCTTGATCTTTCTTTCTTTTTCTGTTGTCAGCAGCTTCATGATAGGCGGCTGGATAACAGGTACCAGTGCCATGTATGAGTATGCAGCAACTGCGATAGGTCCAAGCAAGTGGTCAGCCAGCTTACCTGTCAGGTAGATAGCTGTAGGTCCGTCAGCTCCACCGATGATACCTATTGATGCAGCTTCCTGAGCATTGAATCCCAGGATGATAGCCGCGAAGAACGCAAAGAATATACCCAGCTGTGCCGCAGCTCCCATCAGAAGTGATTTAGGGTTGGCAATGAGCGGACCAAAGTCGGTCATGGCACCTACTCCTAAGAATATGAGCGATGGAAGTATAGGCTTCAATAAATAGAATATGGTCAGTATACCTGCATCCGTCAGCTGATCAGAACTTGTCACTTCAAAATGTTCGATAAACATTCCGGACATCGGCAGATTCGAAAGCAGCATACCAAATGCGATAGGTACCAGAAGCAGTGGTTCGAATCCCTTCTTGATAGCCAGATATAAGAAAACAAACGATACTAAGATCATTATACCATTCTGGTAACTGAAGTTTGCTATTCCAGTATCATTCCACAGATTTACAAATGAGTCCAATATAGCTCCCATGTTTGTCTCTCCTTTTCTAAAAATGACATATGTGATGCTCCCGCATCAACGTTAAAATATTACCATAAGTGCTTTTTCTTTACAAGTATGTATCGATATTAATACAGTATACAAAGCAATACATTCCTTACAATTTCATGGTCAGGCCGATCTTCTGCTTATCATAGTCTATTTTGATGATCTTGACCTTTACCGTATCACCTACAGACACCACATCCATAGGGTGTTTGATGTACTTCCTGCTCATCTCGGAAATATGCACCAGGCCGTCATTTTTCACGCCTATATCAACGAAAGCTCCGAAGTCTACGACGTTTCTTACAGTACCCTCAAGTTCCATATCGATCTTCAGATCTTCGAATGATTTGACGTCGTTTCTGAACACCACCGGAGGAGCATCTTCACGCGGGTCTCTGCCCGGTTTCTTCATCTCGGCTATGATGTCCGTAAGCGTAGGTACTCCCACTTCCAATTCGGCAGCCATCTTCTCGATGGCTTTCTTCATATTCCTCTTAGGCTTTTCTTCCTTCACGGAAAGCTCCGCCAGCGCCGCCAGACCCTTGGCTCTGGTCTTTGGAGCTGCAGGCTTTTCTCTCACTCCGTAAACTTCCCAGATCTTTTCATCTATGTCAGCTGCTCCGCCCTTCTGCAAAGTGCCCTTTTCTATACCGAGCTTCTTGAGCATGGCTTCAGCTGCCGCATAAGATTCAGGATGTACGGAAGTGCTGTCAAGGGGATTCTTGCCGTCGGAAATGCGGATGAATCCTGCACACTGGTTATATGTCTTTTCTCCCAGCTTGGAGACTTTCTTAAGTTCTTTTCTTTCTTTGAAAACACCGTTTTCTTCTCTGTATGCAACGATATTCTTGGCGATACCCATGTTGATACCGGCAACGTGTGCCAGAAGCGACGGAGATGCAGTGTTCAGCTCAACGCCAACTCTGTTAACGCAGTCTTCAACTACGTTATCCAGGGCGTTTTCAAGAAGAGTCTGGTTGATGTCGTGCTGATACTGACCTACGCCTATGCTCTTTGTGGGGATCTTCACCAGTTCGGCCAGCGGATCCTGAAGTCGTCTTCCAAGGGACATGGCACCCCTTACGGTAACGTCAAGGTCAGGGTATTCTTCTGTAGCCAGCTTTGATGCCGAGTAAACAGATGCGCCTGCTTCGTTGACGATGGTGTAGCTGATATCCGCACCTGACTTTTTGATGAAGTCTGCAACCACCTCTTCGGTTTCTCTGGATGCAGTTCCGTTTCCTATTACTATGGTGTTTATCTTGAACTTATCCACCAGCTTCTTCAGAACAGCTTCAGTTCCCTTGATGTCCTTCTTTGGCTCTGTCGGATAAACGGTCGTATATGCCAGCAGCTTACCTGTCTCGTTGAGGACAGCGACCTTACAGCCCGTTCTGTAACCGGGGTCGATACTGATGATGCGGGCGCCCTTCACAGGTGGTACCATCAAAAGCTTTTCTGTATTTTTAGCGAAGACTTTGACCGCCTCAGCTTCTGCTCTTTCCGTCAGCATGTTTCTCATTTCACGCTCAACAGACGGCGCCATCAGCCTCTTGTAAGCGTCTGCAACAGTGTCCTTGATAAGTCCTGCAAATATTGATTTTTCATTGGTTATGACAGCATCGCCTATCAACGATTCCATCTTTTCGTTGTCTGTGATGACCTTGACCTTCAGTTTCTTTTCCTTCTCGCCCCTGTTGATGGCAAGAACTCTGTGGTTAGGGATCTTATCGATGCCTTCGCTGTGGTCATAGTACATCTCATAAACTGTCTTTTCTTCAGGGTCGACAGCTTCTGTATTGATCACACCTGATGCTGCAGTCTTTTCTCTGACGCTAGCCGTGATCTCAGGATCGTCGGAAATCATTTCTGCGATTATATCGCATGCTCCGGCAAGAGCCTCTGCTTCGGAACCAACACCCAGCTCTTCGGAGATGTAGCCCTTTGCATGATCCGCAGGATCGCCGCTTTCCTCAGCCTGCGCCCAAATCAGCTCTGCCAGAGGCGCCAGGCCCTTTTCTTTAGCCTTGGATGCCCTTGTTGCTTTTTTCTTTTTGAATGGTTTGTAGAGGTCTTCTACCCTCTGGAGCACCTGTGCTTCTTCGATCTGAGCTTTAAGCTCGTCTGTCAGCTTGCCCTGCTCGTCGATGAGTCTGATGACTTCTTCCTTACGCTCCTGGAGATTCCTCAGGTAGGTAAGTCTCTCATCCATATCACGAAGCACCACATCGGAAAGACCGCCGGTCACTTCCTTACGGTATCTTGCGATGAACGGGATGGTATTTCCTTCATCTATGAGGGCTACTGTCTGCTCCACCTGGCTTACTTTCAGCTTGAATTCCGCTGCCAGGATCTCAATTATATTCATTTATGACGTTACTCCTTCTGCTTCAATTTCTCGTTGATAAAATAGTCCAGATCGCCGTCCATCACTGCATGGACATTGCCCACTTCTGCATTTGTTCTGTGGTCTTTTACCATCGTATATGGGTGGAATACGTAGGATCTGATCTGGCTTCCCCATGTGATTTGATTGTAGTCGCCCTTAAGCTCCTTGATGGATTCCTTCTCTTCCTGTTCCTTCAGCTCGATCAGCTTGGACATGAGCATCTTCATGGCGTATTCCCTGTTCTGCATCTGGGATCGCTCGTTCTGACAAGTCACCACTATATGTGTCGGCAGATGGGTTATTCTTACTGCCGAGTCTGTCATGTTGACGTGCTGTCCGCCTGCTCCCGATGCTCTGTAAGTATCGATTCGCAGGTCTTCAGGATTGATTTCGATGGTAGTATCGAATTCTATTTCAGGTGTTACATCCAGCGATGCGAATGATGTATGTCTTCTTCCGGATGAATCGAATGGAGATATCCTCACAAGTCTGTGAACGCCTTTTTCATTCTTCAGGTATCCGTAAGCATAATCACCTTCCACAAGCAAAGTGGCACTCTTGATACCGGCTTCAACGTCATCGTTCATATCCATCAGTTTGGCCTTGAAACCGCGCTTTTCACACCATCTGGTGTACATTCTGAAGATCATCTCCGCCCAGTCCATGGCTTCCGTTCCGCCGGAGCCTGCATGAACTGATATTATGGCGTTGTTCTTGTCGTACTTACCGTCAAGCAAAGTCTTCAGCTTAAGGGCCTCCAGATCTTTTTCCAAAGCGTCCGCTGCAGGCTGTGCTTCTTCTGCCAGCATTTCCGCTTCTTCAGCATCTCCGCTGCTTTCTGCCTCTTCTGCCATCTCGATCATTACTTCCAGATCTTCAAGCCTTGATTTAAGGCCGTTGAATTCATCCAAAGCGTTTTCAAGAGATTTCTTTTCTTTCATTGTCTTCTGTGCTTTCTCCTGGTCGTCCCAGAAGTTGGGCACCGTTATCTGTTCTTCTATCTTGGACAACTCTTCTTCAAGCCCGGCCGGGTCAAGTGACTCACCTGCCTCTTTGAGCATCACCTGCAATGCAGGGAGCTGAACCTTGATCTGGTCCAGTAAAATCATAAGCTACACTTCCTCTCTAATATAATCGTGCGCAAGAAAAATTCGTCACAGCTAGGCAGCAAATGAGTGAGGATCGGAGCGTACTAAACGTACGTGAGAACCGAACGAATGCCGCTAACACCGCTGTGGCGGATTTTAATCAGCACGACCGCAGCAGTGTTTATACTTCTTACCGCTTCCGCATGGACAAGGATCGTTTCTGCCCACCTTCGGAGATTCTCTTCTAACTGTTTCAGGCTTGCTGCGCTGTCTTTCAGGGATCTGCTGCTGTGCAGGCATTTCTCCGCCACCTGCCATAACAGGTTCGTCAGCAAATTGATCTTTACGGCCTTCGCCGCTTCCCATGATGTTCTTTCTTTCGGTGGAAGTCTGCACAGTTACGTTGTAGCAAGCCTTGACGAAGTCTTCCTTGATGGAGTTTACCATCAGTTCGAACATGTCAAATCCTTCCTGCGCATAAGCTCCTGCAGGGTCCTGGCCGCCCAGTCCTCTGAGTCCGATACCGTTCTTCAGTTCGTCCATGGCATCGATATGATCCATCCACTTGTTGTCCACAACTCTGATGAGGATCATACGCTCAACTTCACGAAGTTTATCTACGCCTATTTCTTCTTCCTTCTGCTGGTAAAGCTTATCGAAATCTTCATAAAGCCTTGCCTTCAGGCTTTCTTCATCCATATCTGCGAAATCTTCATCTGTCAGAACCAGCGGCTTGAAGTTAGGAGTGATCTTCTTAAGACCTTTGTTGATAACTTCGAAATCCCACTCTTCCGGGAACTTGGATGCTATCACAACAGGATCTACCACTTCATCGATCAGCTGTTTGGTCATGGAAGTTACATCTTCTCTAAGGTCTTCTCCGAAGAGTACTCTCTTACGCTCTCCATAGATTATCTCACGCTGCTTATTCATTACATTATCATACTGGAGGACGTATTTTCTTATGCTGAAGTTTTTGCCTTCAACCTTTTTTTGAGCATTTTCGATCTGCTTGGTGATCATGCCCGCTTCGATGGCTTCATCTTCTTCAACGCCAAGCCTCTGTACCATTGCCTGCATTCTTTCACCGCCGAAGAGTCTCATCAGCTCATCCTGCATACTGAGACAGAACTGTGTTTTTCCCGGGTCTCCCTGTCTTCCGGAACGACCTCTCAGCTGGTTATCTATACGTCTTGATTCGTGTCTTTCTGTACCTACGATGCAAAGTCCGCCTAAGCTTCTTACCTTTTCCTGTTCTTCACGTCTTTCTTCCTTATATTTTTCGTGAAGTCTCTGGAATTCGGCACGTGCCTTGAGAAGCTCAGGATCATCGCTCTGTACGAAGCTTGTGGCAAAAGCTATGGCCTCATCATCGTAGCCGTTCTTTGCCATATCTCTCTTGGCTTCAAACTCAGGGTTTCCGCCCAAGATGATGTCTGTACCTCTACCTGCCATATTTGTGGCGATGGTGATAGCTCCCAGTCTTCCTGCTTCTGCTACTATCTGTGCTTCCTTCTCATGCTGCTTCGCATTGAGTATATTGTAGTTTTTGATGCCGCGCTTTCTCAAAGCACCTGCGATCAGTTCTGATTTTTCGATGGATGTAGTACCTACAAGGACAGGCTGTCCTGTCTTGTGGGCTTCTTCTACCATATCTACGATGGATTTGTACTTGCCGCGTTCTGTAGCATATACAGCATCCTGCATGTCATTTCTTGCTATAGGCTTGTTCGTTGGGACAACTACAACGTCCATGTTATAGATTTCTCTGAATTCACCTTCTTCAGTTTTAGCTGTACCTGTCATACCTGCCAGCTTCTGATACATTCTGAAGTAGTTCTGGAGGGTGATGGTAGCCAGTGTCTTTGATTCGGAACGCACCAGTACGTTTTCCTTGGCTTCGATGGCCTGGTGGAGCCCGTCGCTGTAACGTCTTCCGAACATGAGACGTCCTGTGAATTCGTCTACGATGACAACTTCACCGTCTCTTACGATATAGTCAACATCACGTTTCATCATGTTACGTGCCTTCAGTGCCTGAAGGACGTGATGGTTGATTTCCATGTTTTCAGGATCGGAGAAGTTTTCTACGCCGAAGTACTTTTCGCACTTTTCAACACCCAGATCTGTAAGTGCGATCTGCTTGTCTTTTTCTTCGATAGTAAAGTCGTTGTCTTCGCCCTCCCTAAGGGTCCTTACGAAGCCGTCCGCCTTCTTATACATGTCGGTTGACTTGTCCCCTCTGCCGGAAATGATCAGCGGTGTTCTCGCTTCGTCTATGAGGATGGAGTCAACTTCGTCTATGATGGCATAGTTTAATTCCCTCTGCATCATGGCATCCTTGTATACGACCATGTTATCTCTAAGATAGTCAAAACCGTATTCATTGTTTGTACCATAAGTTATATCAGCAAGGTAAGCAGCTCTTCTCTCCTCTTCTGATATGCCATGTACAACGCATCCCACAGTGAGACCCAGGAATGTATAAAGCTTGCCCATCCATTCCATATCTCGCTTGGCAAGGTAGTCATTGACTGTAACCACGTGCACGCCTTTTCCTTCAAGGGCATTGAGGTATGCAGGAAGTGTTGCTACCAATGTCTTACCTTCACCTGTCTTCATTTCAGAGATCCTTCCCTGATGAAGGACGATGCCTCCGATCACCTGCACATAGAAGTGCTTCATTCCAAGGCTTCTCCACGCTGCTTCTCTGCACACTGCAAAGGCTTCAGGCAAAATGTCGTCAAGGGTTTCCCCTTCCTTCAGACGTTCTCTGAATTCTGCTGTTTTCCCGCGAAGCTGATCATCTGTGAGCGCCTGCATGGCTTCATCGTATGTCATTACCTTGTCCGCGATTTTGGAGACTTTCTTTACTTCCTTTTCATTGAGATCTCCAAAGATTTTTTCCATTAAACCCATTATTCTTCCCCTTTCCTGTTATTCTTCATTCTCATTCTCATGCACCGTAAGATTTATCTCTATGGCCTTTCTTGCATCGGCCTTTGTTACCCTTGCTCTGAAGGTCTTGCCGTCAATAACGGTTTCAAATGTATCGTTCTTTTTAGGCAGGTTGTCCAGCTCCAGGACCACCCATCCGTTGACAGTGACAACGTCGAATTCTTCTTCGATGTCAAAGTAATCGAGGACTTTATCCAGGTTGGCACTGCACTTGACTCTGAAACTTCCGTTTTGGAGAGGTATGATGTCCTTCGATATAACTGCATCGTGCTCATCGTAGATCTCTCCCACCAGTTCCTCGATTATGTCTTCCATGGTAACCAGACCTTCAGTGCCGCCGTATTCATCGATGACGATGGCTATATGGGTCTTTACCTGCTGCATCTTCTTCAGAAGATCTGAGATCTTGATGGCAGGGCTTACGAATACTACCGGTGTCACATAATCAACTATGTTTTTTTGAGTTCCAACTATATGATTATGGAAGTCTTTCTGATTTATTACCCCCATGATCTTATCTATGTCTTCTTCGTATACGGGAAGTCTCGAATATCCTGTTGTCTTGAATATCTCAGCCAGCTCTTCCTTAGGGCAATCAGTTTCTATGGCCACCATTTCCGGTCTTGGTGTCATTACTTCCTCAGCTGTCAATTCATAGAATTCTATGGCATTCTGTATAAGTTCACTGTGCCTTTTTTCTATGCCGCCGGCTTCTTCAGCTTCTTCTACCATGGTCAATATTTCATCTCCTGTGATCTTATCATCGGAGTTGAGCTTGAACATCTTGGCAACCAGCTGTTTCCACTTGGTGAAGATAAAATTTATCGGAGTCATTATTGTAATAAATTTCTTGATAATAGGAGCGGAGAACATAGCAAACCGCTCAGGTGTTTCCTTAGCCACATTCTTAGGAGTTATTTCTCCAAATATGAGAACCACGATCGTTATTACCACTGTTGCTAAAGTGGCGCCGTATGCCGGCCCGAACAAGTTGATGAACATAACTGTAGCAACGGATGTCATTGTTATATTAACGATGTTGTTTCCTATCAGTATTGTCGTAAGAAGTTTATCGTACTTCTCAGCTATCTTAAGGACGCGGTCAGCTTTCTTATCGCCGTCCCCTGCCATATTCTTCATCCTTATTTTATTGAATGATGTGAATGCCGTTTCTGTAGCCGAGAAATATGCCGAGAAAATTATCAGTACCACTATGACGATTATATTGCCTATAATGTCGCTGTTCATTTATTCTTGCCTCCTTGAAGGTTGGATTAGCTTGCGCGCCGATACAAAGGGCACACTTTCCCATAGTAAGTCCATAATATAACAGTATAACCCATTTCAACCTTAAAAGAAATACAAAAAACTCAAAAACCCGGGTGGTGGCCGGGTTTCTGAGCTTACTTATTTAGCTTGGAAGATCGTAAGCTTCCATATATATCTGAGAGCGTCTCGCGCTTCTCATTCAATTATATTATTACCAATAAGTATGTATTTTTATTCTTCGCTTTGATTAAGCTTCCATAGCTTTAGCAGCTGCAGCCTTTTCAGCTTCTCTTCTTTCCAAAACAGCCTGATATTCGTCGTCAGTCATTTCTACCATTGAGATTCCTGTGAATCCGTAGAAGATAGATACGATAGGATTCAGCCAGTTAAGGACAGCATATGGAGCGTATCCGCCTGCACCCCACTGTGGGC
>CAYTVH010000006.1:0-20293 GCA_964441805.1 uncultured Oscillospiraceae bacterium
TCAATTTTATTTTTTCAATGATACCATATGAATGCGCCAACCGTCAACTAAATGGACATTCATAAACTTTTCCAAAAAAACAGACCCCGGATCATACCGGGGCCATAATTGTTTTTAGTACAGGTTCTGGAAGATTTCTGCGATTTCTTCTTCTGTCAGTGGAACATAGTTGTTTCCAAGCAGTCTCTGCTGGTTGTCAACTGTTGACTTGGCAAATACTGCAACCTGATCTTCTGTCATTCCGTATTCCTTGAGAGGCTTCTTTTCCAGGATCTTGCCCAGGAATTCGTCCAGTGCAGGATAAACGTCAGCTTCTGCGCATCCGAGAACGTCAGCAAAGATCTTGTTAGCTTCCTGGATCTTTCCTACAGGCTGCTTTCTCATGTACATCTTGAATACTTCTGTGAAACAGATGAAGTTAGCTTCGCCGTGAGGAATGTGGAAAGCGCCGCCGTGTGCATATGACAGAGCGTGAACAGCACCGCATCCTGCGTTACCGAAAGCGATTCCGGCATAGTTTGAAGCCAGAGCGAAGTCCTTCAGCAGGTCAGCTCTGTTTTCCTTGGAGTTTCCGCCTCTTTCGATGATCTTCTTGTATCCGGCCATGATCATTTCGATAGCCTTCAGTGAGTACATTTCTGTGAAAGGTGAAGCCTTTGGTGACAGGAAACTTTCCACTGCGTGGATCAGAGCGTCTACTGATGAAGTAGCGAATACTTTGTCAGGAAGTCCGGCCAGTGATTCAGGAATAAGAACTGCAGCATCAGCATAAGTTGCTTCATCAGCGATACCCTTCTTCAGGTTAAGTGAAGGGATTGAAGCTACTGCAACGTTAGTTACTTCTGAACCGGTTCCGCAAGTTGTAGGAACCAGAACCAGCTTCTTGATTCTCTTAGGTGCTACTTTACCTGTGTACAGATCAGCTGCCTTATCAGGGATTTCACATGCCAGAACTTTACAGATGTCAACGATAGTGCCGCCGCCGAATGCGATGATTCTATCGAATTCATACTTGTCCATTTCTTCCTTCATAGCGTCCATCATTTCGTCTGTTGGTTCGCCTGCACCGTACTTTTCCTGATAGATTACAGGAATATCGATTCCGAGCGGTGCAACATATGGATCATACATCCACTGGTTAGTAACCAGGATGTCGCCTTTTCCCAGTTTGAATTCTTCGTTGAATTCTTTAAAAGTATCAAAATAATGGATAGCAGGAACTACTCTTAATGCTTGCATTTTATTTACCTCCTAAAATACACCTAATTAAAACTCAGCGTTGAATCTAGCCTTGAACTGTTCTTTCAGCTCTTCTCTGAATTCAGGATGAGCGATGTTGATCAGCTGTCTGGCTCTATCTTTCAGGTTTGCACCTTTAAGCTTAGCGATACCGTATTCTGTTACAACGTAATCAGCATCACATCTTGAAGTTGTAACTGCAGCACCGTGATCGATGAACGGAACTACCTTTGAAATCATTGAACCGTCTTTCTTAACTGTTACGGAAGGCATAGCGATGATAGCTCTTGCCTTACCATCCTTAGCCATGGATGCACCACGGATAAAGTCAACCTGACCGCCAACACCTGAGATCTGCTTAGTGCCGATACATTCTGAAACGATCTGTCCCATGAAGTCTATCTGTACACATGCATTGATGCATACCAGATTCTTCAGGTTGCAAACTGTCATTGGATGGTTAACGTAGTCAACTTCTCTCAGTTCGACCATAGGGTTCTTATCACACCAGTCATAGAGCTTTTTGGTTCCCATAAGGAATGTAACGACCATCTTTCCTTCGTCGATACCCTTCTGTGAACAGTCGATAGCGCCCTTTTCGAACAGGTCAACAACACCGTCAGCGATCATTTCTGAGTGGATACCCAGGTGCTTCTTGTCGCCCAGCTGTGCCAGTACAGCATCAGGAATAGCGCCGATACCCAGCTGCAGAGTGTCTCCGTCGTTGATCAGTGAAGCACAGTTCTTACCGATAGCTTCTTCAACAGGTCCGATAACTGCAGGCTTTGATTCAGGCAGCGGACGATTGAATTCAACCATAGCGTCGATCTCATCAACGTGAACATATGCATTACCAAATACTGTAGGAACCTGATCATTGATTTCAGCAAGAACTACTCTTGCTGACTTGATTGACTGCATTGTGTAGTCTGAAGATACACCAACGTTGCAGTAACCATGTTCATCAGGCGGGGTTACAGTAACCATCATTACGTCAACATGCAGCATGTCTCTTCTGATGAGGCTAGGGATCTCGTGGAAGAATACAGGAACGAAGTCTCCGTGTCCTTCAGAGATAGAATTTCTAACTGAAGGTGATGTGAACCATCCTTCGTATCTGAAAACGTCATTGTTTTCAGGCTTGGCGTATTCGCCCTTACCCAGTGTTACCATGTGGGATACAGTGATATCCTTGTACAGGTGCTTATTGGCAACCATAGCGTCTACAAGAGCTACAGGTTCAGCAACTGCATGTGCAAGTACTACAGTATCTCCTGACTGGATAAGCTTAACTGCTTCATCAGCTGACATGAATTTGTCTGCATACTTTGTTTTCCAATCCATTTTAGATTTTCCTCCGTAAAACTTATTAAAGTTTAGATAATTTATCTTTTATTCCTTCAACCTGAGATAAATCCCAGATCTTATATACGTCGCCTTTTACTTCGTATTGTTCATATGATGCACAGCAGCTCTGACATCCGCCTATTACCAGGAGTATGTCATAGCAGTCCTTCTCTGATGCATAGGAAAAATCTATCTTGTCAATTTCTTTTCTTATATCGCGAAAAACTTCTCCTCTTTCAAATCTGGGATTACATCCTCCGCAGAACTTTACACCGCACTTCATAAACAACCTCTGTCAATAATATAAATTTTAAAATGAGACCGCTTCGGCTTCAAAGCGGCCTCAATATTTTTATTGTTTTATTCAAACAGCCTAAGCTTATTTGATTCCTGCGATGTTCTTAGCAAGAGCCTTCTTAGCTTCCAGGTTACCCTGTCTAGCGATCATGATTCTCTGAGCCTGAGGTGATCCTGCGCCGTGCAGTGATTCTGTTCTGTATCCAACAGCAGCAGTACCTAAGCACATGTTTTCGATAAGTCTCAGAACTCTCATTCTTTCTTCTGTTGTGCATGCAGGTGATCCAACGAAGTACTTGTTGCAGATTTCTCCAACTGTTTCGCCTTCCTTACCTACTACCAGGTCTGAATTGAAGTCTGATTCAGCCGGCATAGTTACCATCAGTCCGCCTGCGATGTCTTCAGCCAGTCTAGTGATGTCATAAGGGAATCTAGTTACGTTCTGCTTACATACGTTAGCCAGCAGCAGGTCGATCTGGTAGTTTCCGGCTTCTGTAGCCTGACCTTCAGCTGAGCAAGCGATACCGCAGCAGTACAGAGTTTCATTCAGGTGTACCATTTCGATCAGCTTATCCTTAACGTGTGAAGCCTTCTGAGCGCCATTGTATTCAGCAGCCAGAGCAGCAGCACCGATCAGAACGTCGCCTACACCAACTTTGCAGCCGCCGTATGACTGTCTGTGGTATCCTGCGAATCTTTCTACGATCATGTTTGAGAAATCATATTCACCAGCCATGAATACGTATTCGTTAGGAATAAATACGTTATCGAATACTACGAGAGCTTCCTGTCCGCCGTATACAGCATTACCCAGGTCAACGTCAGCGCCTTCTTCCATCTTTCTTGTGTCGCATGACTGTCTTCCGTAGATCATGTAGATACCTTCAGCATCTGTTGGAGTTGCGAATGCTACTGCATAGTCAGCATCGTCTTCTCTCATAGCCTGTGTAGGCATTACGATGTGCCAGTGTGAGTTAACGCAACCAGTCTGATGAGCCTTAGCTCCCTTAACTACGATACCGTCTTCTCTTCTTTCAACGATGTGCAGGAACAGATCAGGATCCTTCTGTGCACTTGGAGCCAGACCTCTGTCACCCTTAGGGTCAGTCATAGCACCGTCTACAACGTAGTCGTTTTCCTGAACCATCTTCAGGAAGTTGTTGAAGTTTTCATGGTAGTTAGTTCCATGCTTTTTATCTAATTCATATGTAGTTGAGAACATAGCATTGAAAGCGTCCATACCTACGCATCTCTGGAAACATGAAGCTGTCTTCTGTCCCAGCAGTCTCAGCATCTTAACCTTCTTCATCAGGTCGTCAGTGCTCTGGTGCAGGTGAGTGAATCTGTTTACAGTTTCACCGGTGTAGCTTGACTTGGCTGTCATCAGATCTGCATATTCAGGATCGTTAGCCAGTTCATAAGTCATACCAACACATTCGATTGAAGGTCTGATGATTGGATGATCTACATAGTTGTCGATCTTTTCGCCGAACATGTACACTCTAGTGTTCATTTTTCTTAAGCTTTCGATATACTGCTCTTTTGTCATTAACATAATAAAACCACTCCTTTGATAATATTATCTCTTCCCAAAGCGTCATTGCCTGTGAAGGGATATAGCCTGAACTATTTTTTACCGCTCAAAATCTTTCTGGCCATTTCTAAAAGGTCTTCACTCACAGACTGGTCAAGTACCACATCCTTGACTTCAGGAACATCAGCCATCAAGATTTCCTTAACGACACCTTCTAAAGTCTCTCCAGCAGAAGGGCACGATGCACACTGTCCTGTAAGCTTGACATATACGGTGCCATCCTCGATACCTGTAAGGATCGCTCCGCCGTAATGAGCTGCCAGCACGGGATCAACTTTCTCTTTTAAAACTGCTTTGATTTTCGCCTCCATAAGCCTCTCCTCGTAGTTTTTTGAACAGTTTAATTATATAACTTGCAATACTGTTTTTCAAGGGTTTATAATTATTCAGAATAATACGAAAAGGAAATACATTAAAATGAACAACTTAGTAATAATCACATCATTTTTGGACTTAAATTTTCAAGTCAGCGAATTGACTTCCAAGTCAGATTTCATCATATGTATCGATGGCGGTTATGACATAGCATTAAGCCACGGGATCACCCCTGATTTTTTGATGGGAGACTTCGATTCCATTACTTCTGAACTTCCCGAAAAGATTCCGACAGAACGCTTCCTGCCCGAAAAAGATTATACTGATCTGGAGCTTGCACTCAAAAAAGCGATGGAATTAAAGGCTAAAAACGTAACAGTTGTCGGCGGTATCGGAGGACGTTTGGATCATACTATAGCAAACATCCAGCTCCTTTCTTCATATGCCGGCAAGTTCAACAACCTCACCATGATGGATGGCAGAAACAAATGCTTTATCATGGGGAAAAAAGGTCCTGAAACCATGACCGTAAAACCGGAGGAAGACAGCTATATTTCCTTGTTTTCTCTCTCGGATGAATGTTTGGGAATCACTTTTGACGGCGTCAAATATCCCCTCCGAGATCACACTTTAACAAGAGATTTTCCTCTTGGTGTAAGCAATGAATTCGCTGAAAAAGATGCCGTCCTCACCATAGAGAACGGCACACTCCTTGTGGTCATTTCTAAAAAATAACTTGTCTTTTAAGACGGTCAAACAGTCCTTTGACCTGCGGTATGCACAGCAAAATGACTGTAATAACACCTTCTACAGCCAGATATGTCAGATTGTACCATAGTGACCATGTCAAGGCACTGAACCCTTCCGGTGCATAGGCGCCAAAGAAAATCACACCTGACAAAACTGCACATATGTACCTGCAGAACACACCGAATATGTAGCCCTTAATGAGGCCGTTCTTCCGTGCGGCAAAAATACCTCCGAGGGCCAGTGCGCCAAATGCCAGCGGATAATCAAGAAGCAGCTGAACAGGATGTATGACATATGGACTGAATATCAGATCGATAAGACCTACACACATTCCTGCCATAAGCCCTCTTCTCACACCGAAGAAATAGGCACAAAGGACTATCGGTACCATTGAAAACGCAGTGATGCTGCCGCCTTGCGGCATTCTGAAAAGCACCAGCTGATTCAGAATTATGGAAAGTGCCACAAGCACTGCCGAAACAGCTACAGCTTTAGTATCCACAGCCTTGCCCTTTCCTGAATAGAGTATCACTCCAAATAAAATAACGATCACCGCAATTACTGTTATCTGACCGATGGCCGAATCAAAAAAACTTTGCAGATCCATAAAAAAACCTCCTTTTGATAGGAGGGGAACTGTTGTCTCTAGAAAATGATATATAAACCATTATTCTATAAATTGCTTCCCTACGCCGGTATTATCCGGGTCAGGTCATGAGGGTTACACCTTGAAGGTGAATCTCAGCAAAAGCTCCCCTAGCTGTTAACTATAATATTCTTTTGTTACGTAACAATCATATGTTACACCAATCCATCGAATAATGCAATATAATAATTAGAGGGCCGGGGATCAATCCCTGGCCCATCCAAATGTACATTTAACTGCTTTATGCCATCCATCCAGCAGCTCTTCTCTCTTCTTAACATCCATTTCAGGTTCAAACACACGATCCACCTGCCAGTTGGAAATGATGTCATCGGTGCTTTCCCAGTAACCTGTGGCAAGTCCTGCCAGATAAGCAGCCCCCAGTGAGGTGGTTTCTATGCACACAGGTCTGTACAGCGGCATATTCATAAGCCCTGCCTGAAATTCCATGAGGAAATTGTTGGCACATGCACCGCCATCCACCTTGAATGCGCTGAGTTCATGTCCCATATCTTCTGCCATCGATATCATCAAATCATAAGTCTGATACGCCATGGATTCCAGTGCAGCTCTGACGAGATGATTCTTATTGACACCTCTTGTAAGGCCAAGGACAGCACCCCTGGCGTAAGGGTCCCAGTACGGAGCTCCAAGTCCGGTAAACGCCGGCACTATATACGCACCGGCGGTATCTTGTACCGATCTGGCGATTTCTTCAGTTTGACCGGCATTTTCTATGAGCCTTACTTCGTCTCTAAGCCATTGGATCGTAGCCCCGGACACGAAAACAGAACCTTCCAGCGCATAGTTGACCTTACCGTCAAGACCCCATGCTATGGTGGTGATGAGTCCATTCTTAGACTCCACAGGAGTTTCACCCGTGTTTACCAGCATGAATCCACCGGTTCCGTAAGTGTTCTTTGCCTCGCCTTCTTTGAAACATGTTTGCCCGAAAAGTGCTGACTGCTGATCACCTGCAGCTCCGGCTATCCTTATTGGACCGCCGAATATCCTCGGATGAGTTTGCCCATATATCATGCTCGATGGTACAGGCTTCGGCAGCATGGTTTCAGGGATATCCAGCTCTGCCAGGATATCCTTGTCCCACTTAAGGGTATGTATGTTGAACATCATTGTTCTGGAAGCGTTGGAATAATCGGTTACATGCACCTGCCCTTCGGTAAGCTTCCAAATGAGCCACGTTTCTATGGTACCAAAAAGCAGCTTGCCATCAGCTGCACGCTTACGCGCACCTTCCACATTTTCCAGTATCCATCTCAGCTTTGTTCCCGAAAAATACGGATCGATAAGCAATCCTGTCTTCTGACGAAAAGCTTCCGAAAGACCTTTTGATTTCAATTCATCACAGTATTCAGAAGTTCTTCTGCACTGCCAAACGATGGCATTATAAACAGGTTCTCCCGTTTCTTTGTCCCATACTACAGTCGTCTCTCGCTGGTTTGTGATACCTATGGAATCTATGTTTTCATAAGTGGCATCTATCTTCAGCAGTGCCTCCTGAGCCACGCCGATCTGTGTAGACCAAATCTCCATGGGATCGTGCTCCACCCAGCCTTCGTGCGGGTAGATCTGGCTGAACTCTTTTTGTGCAACGCTTACTTGTCTTCCCAGCTTGTCATATAAAATGCATCTTGCACTAGTAGTACCCTGATCCAGGGCCATTATGTATTTTCTGTCCATCATATAAACTCCGCCATTATAGTATTTGAAATATCCATACCTTTTTCTGAAAGGAAAAGCCTGTTTTCCTTATAAATCAGCTGTCCTCTGTATTTATTGATCAGCTCGATGTCATATACATCAAAGAAATCCATGCCGAATTCCTCTTCAAATCGTTTGAGATCTATGCCTTCGCTCTTTCTGAGTCCTGTGAATGCAAAGATGCCCATTTCTTCTTCGGTGCTGTATTTTTCAACACTTCCGGCATCTACAGGCGCTACACCTTCCTTTATTGCCTGAATGTAATCATACATTTTATCACAATTTTTGAATCTGCTGCCATTGGCAAAAGAGCTTGCTCCCAAACCGATACCAAGATACTCATCATAAGACCAGTATTTCATGTTATGTCTGCTCCTGAACCCGCTGAGTGCACTGTTGGATATCTCATAATGATCGTATCCTGCCGTATGCATCATACGAAGAGCCGTATGGTACATCTCACGATCGATTTCTTCAGGTAAAGGTTCCAGCTCTCCGTCCTGATATATCTTTCTGTACATTTCAGTCCCTTCTTCCACCTGAAGACTGTACAAAGAGATATGGGTCGGTCTTAGGAATATTGCCTGACGTACCGTATCCTTCCACATTTTCATGGTCTGCTCAGGTATTCCGAACATGATGTCGATATTGATATTATCAAACCCGATTTTCTTTGCCCTTTGATAGCAATAGAAAGCATCGTTTTTAGAGTGGATCCTGCCCAAAACATCTAAAACATGATTGTCGAAAGATTGGACTCCTATGCTTAACCTATTGATCCCTTTCTTGAGATATCTCTCAAGCTTCTCATCGGACACAGTCGCCGGGTTGACTTCGATGGTTATTTCAGCATCATCAGTCACATCAAAATTTTCCCTGATGCAATCCATGATTTTTCCGATATCCCATTCTGAAAGTAAAGAAGGTGTACCGCCTCCAATATAGATGCTGTCCACCTTTCTCTCATGCCAATCACAGGCTCTGATCCTGATTTCTTTCATCAGAGCCTGGGAGTATTCGTTTAATAATTTGTCATCAGAACATCCAAAGGAGAGAAAATCACAATAACTGCATTTTCTCACGCAAAATGGAATATGAAGATACAGACCAAGATTATTATTTGTTGTCGTCATACTTCAATACCGCAGTAAATGCTTCCTGTGGTACCTCAACGGTACCGAACTGCCTCATTCGCTTCTTTCCTTCCTTCTGTTTTTCCAACAACTTTTTCTTTCTGGAAATGTCACCGCCATAGCACTTGGCTATAACGTCTTTTCTGTATGCTCTTACAGTTTCTCTAGCTATTACTTTTTGCCCGATCGAAGCCTGGATAGGTACTTCGAACTGATGCATAGGTATTATTTCTTTAAGCTTGGAGCAGACAAATCTGCCTCTTGAATAAGCTTTGGATTCATGTACAATCATTGAAAAAGCATCGACCATATCCTTGTTGAGAAGGATGTCCAGCTTAACAACCTTGGAAGGCTCGTATCTTGTGAATTCATAGTCCAGGGAACCGTATCCTCTAGTCTTGGATTTCAATGCGTCGAAGAAGTCATAGATAACTTCATTGAGGGGCATGTCATAATGGAGGTTGACTCTGTTTTCAGTGATGTACTCCATGTGTATCATCCTGCCTCTTCTATCCTGGCAGATCTCCATTATGTTACCTACATATTCCTTAGGAACCATGATATCAGCTTTTACCATCGGTTCCTCTATGTGATCGATCAAAGTTGCTTCAGGAAGGTTTGATGGATTCTGGACCATCTCCACAGTTCCGTCGGTCAATACCACTTTGTAGATTACACTTGGTGATGTGGTTACTACAGCCAGGTCAAATTCACGTTCAAGTCTTTCTACTATGATTTCCATGTGGAGGAGGCCTAAGAAGCCGCATCTGAATCCGAATCCCAGTGCAGTTGAAGTTTCAGGCTCAAAATGGAAAGCCGCATCATTTACCTGAAGCTTTTCCAAAGCGTCCTTGACGTTTTCATACTTTTCACCTTCAGCAGGATATATGCCGCAGTATACCATAGGCTGTACTTTTTTATATCCCGGCAAAGGTTCATCTGTAGGGTTTGAATCGATGGTGATGGTGTCACCTACGCGGGCATCGGCAACCTGTTTGATGCTGGCACAGATGTATCCGACTTCACCGGCTCTCAAGGACTTGGTTTCAACAGGACCCGGTGAGTAAACGCCTACTTCTGTAACTTCATATTTTTTGCCGGTATTCATCAGTCTGATGAAATCGCCTTTCTTGACAGTACCGTCAAAAATACGAGTATATATAACGACACCCTTGTAGTTATCGTAATACGAGTCGAATATGAGTGCCTTTAATTTGTCATTTTCATCACCTTTAGGTGCAGGTATTTCTGTAACGATCTTCTCGAGAAGTTCTTCGATACCGATACCTTCCTTGGCAGAAACAAGAGGTGCTTCCCGGGCATCAACACCGATGACATCCTCAATTTCCTGCTTGATCTCATCAGGTCTTGCCGAAGGGAGATCGATCTTGTTGAGGACAGGCGTTATTTCCAGGTCCTCGTTCATGGCAAGGTACACATTGGCCAAAGTCTGCGCCTCAACTCCTTGTGTCGCATCCACAACCAGCACTGCTCCCTCACATGCTGCAAGGCTTCGTGATACTTCGTAAGTGAAGTCCACATGTCCCGGAGTATCTATGAGATTGAAAATATATTCATTACCGTCTTGTGACTTGAACACCAGTCGTGTTGTCTGGAGTTTGATGGTTATTCCCCTTTCGCGCTCCAGGTCCATATTGTCAAGGAACTGCTCTCTCATTTCACGTTCCGATACAAGACCTGTTTTCTCGATTATCCTGTCTGCAAGGGTAGATTTACCGTGATCTATATGAGCTATTATGCTAAAATTTCTGATGAATTGTTTGTAATCTTTCATTTCTGCCTCTCAACTATCATTATTCTATTTTATTTTAATTGAAAAGGCCTGTTTTTTCAACATCCAAAACTAATTTTCCACCATATCCTGTGGTTTCAAGACAAATCGTATCAACAGCTACCATCAAACAAGTTCCCGTAAAAAACAGCAGGCTGATGACAGCTGCATTTATTATCATTTTTTTCATTGCTCTTCCTTTATCAAAGATGCCAGTACTTCCGCAAAATATTCGCCGCATGCTCTGGCTTCCTCGATCGTGTTTTTATTGTTGCCTATTTCCAGCAAAATAGCATTATCACTGACGAACTCATTGTAATTGTAATCCTTTTCTATGATAGCACCGCCAAAACCGTCATACATGCTTTCAGCTCTGGAGCTCACCTTTTTAGCGAAATCATAGAGTTCGGTATAGTTTTCATTTTTCCTTCCCACCACCATACTGAACTTGGCAACCTTTTTTCCATCTATTTCTATGTATTTACCCTCTGTGGCGGAAGCCGCTGCTGCATCACGATGGAGATCTATAACATAATCTGCCGTTGGGTATTTCTTCACAAGGGATTGTATCGTGTTTAGAGATCTGTCGTAGGACTCATTGTATGAAGGCCTGTCATGCATGGTTTTGTCATGGATAACGTTGATACCCATATTTTCAAGCTCCTTCTCAAGCACATCCCCCACATCACGAACAGTCCCTTCCTCATCTTCCCTATGGTAATTGCTTTCTTTATACGGCATGTATGATTCACTGCTGTGGGTATGATATATGATCACCAGAGGGACACCGGATGCGATCATTTTTTCTTCCTTCGAAATTGATTTATCTTCACCAGTTATTTCTTCAAAATCTCCTTCTTGATCATCTGTTGTATCTGTTTCACCATTTCCCTCGCTGTCCATCGATTTATCTTCTTCTATTTTAGCGGCAGAGATCACATTGTTTATGCACATTTCTCCCAGTTCTTTTTCATCTATCCACATGTCCGAAATCGCAAAGGAAGCGGCAGCCTTGGTAAAATATATCGTTGAACATAAAAACAATATGAGTACAGCAGCTATTAAGCCTTTGTTTCTGATATCCATAGTTGTCCTCCTCGAGTTACTTCTACGAATATATGCCGGGATGGAGAGTTTTATTAATTCCTGCAGAAATAATATCCGAAAACTCTTTTATGAGCATATCGATATCCGTCGAAGTTACGATCATCTGCCGGTCATACTTGTTGATATATTCTTCTATTTCTTCGTTACTGTGCGTATTATCTGCCAAAGTATCGCGGACTATGGTAGTCGCATCTATGACTGTAGGCACCCCTATGGCTATAACTTTGACACCAACTGTATCAACATTTATTCCCGTCCTGTTGTTCCCCATTCCTGCTCCAGGGGAAATGCCGGTATCTGTTATCTGGATCGTTGTACTCACCCTTTCGATATTTCTTGCTGCCAAAGAATCGATGACTATCACCACCTCAGGATCTGACAATTCCACGGCTTTTCGAACGATGTCAGCAGTTTCCATCCCTGTAGTTGCCGATACACCGGGAATTATGCAGCTGACGTTGGACATTTCATCATCCCCATCAGCTTCAAATAATTTAAAAAGATGCCCTGTTACCCTTATTTTGGAAGCTGTCTGAGGCCCCAGCGAATCAGGAGTCACCGCCTTATTACCAAGACCTGCAACAAGTACCTTTAACCTGTAATGAAAGCGTACCAAGCCCTTAAGCTCTTCCGTTACTGCCCTTATGACATTATCTTTGATCTTTTCATCTTCATCCAAGATACCTTTTGCTTCTATTGTTATATACTTGCCGGCCGGCTTGTCCATCCTCAGCCCTGCAGCCTCATTTAGTATCTCGATCCTCGTAGAAGTCACATGATCGCCATAGTTTGATTTTTCAATGTTTATGCCCTCCGTGCCGCACTCTGCACGTCCCATGGAATCAAGGATTTCCTTCCTTTCTATTGCCAGATCTGTCCTGTAATCCATTTCTCCTCCAAAACTTTTATTTCTTATGATTTTTCCCTTGCAAAAGACATTTTATTCCTATATAATTAATCTTGCGTTTTTATGCTGTGAACTAAGTCGCAGCAGGCTATAGAATATGAAAGTGGGGTAAAATTTAATGGCTAATATTAAATCCGCAAAGAAAAGAATCCGCGTAATCGACAAGAAAACTGCTAGAAACAGAAGAGTTAAAGGTCATCTGAAGGCTGTATTAAAGGCTTATGATGCTGCTCTCGAAGCAGGAGATATGGAACTGGCTAAGGAAAAGCTGGCTCTGGCAGAAAAGAAGCTGATGCAGGCTGCTGCTAAGAACACTATCCACAAGAATGCTGCTTCCAGAAAAGTTTCAAGATTAGCTAAGAGATTCAACAAGGCTAACGCCTAATTCTCACCCGTCCCCACCTGTGCATAAGTTAAATGCACATAAATGAGTGAACCAAAGAAAAAGATGGATGTGTCTCCCATCTTTTTTCGTTTTTTGAGATAATACCCGTATGGAGGTCAATATGAAAAAAATGATCTGGCCTGCGCCGCTCAAACCCGGTGACAAGGTGGCTATCACTGCACCCTCTTCCCCTGTTGGTGAAGAAAAGCTGAATATGTCAGTTGAATCCATCAAATTTCTTGGGCTCGAACCTGTGGTGATGCCCAGCTGTCATATGCGTCATGGATATCTGGCAGGCCCTGACAAGCAGAGAGCAGACGATATCAATACGGCTTTCGCAGACAAAGATATCAAAGGTATATTCTGCCTGAGAGGCGGCTATGGGACGACCAGGATACTTCCTATGCTGGATTTTGAAAACATAAAAAACAACCCTAAGGTATTCATAGGCTACAGCGATATTTCATCACTTCATTTCAATATAAACCAAAAATGCAGTCTGGTTACATTCCACGGTCCTATGCCGACCACAGATTATCGTGTCCATGAGGGCTTTACCAACGACTCCCTGAGGGCCTGCCTTTTTGCGCCTGAAAATCTCAAGGCCATCGAAAATCCTGAGGGAGAAGAAATAATAACGCTTCGCGAAGGATCTGCAAAGGGCACTCTTACGGGAGGCAATCTTTCTCTTATGGCAGGCACCCTCGGCTCACCGTATGAAGTGGATACCCGTGGAAAGATCCTTTTCATAGAAGACGTGGATGAGATGCCTTTCCGTCTGGATAAAATGCTGACAGCCCTTGCTCTTGCAGGAAAGTTCAGAGATTGCGAAGGAATAATCCTTGGCACTTTTGAAAGATGCGAGGAAGCCGACCACCCTTCCCTTTCCCTTAGAGATATCTTTGAAGAAGTGGTGCTGCCCTGGGATAAGCCGACTGTCCTGAACTTAAGAGCCGGTCACATATATCCGCAGAGCACTCTGCCTATGGGCGCAGAGATATATTTGGATGCGAAAGAAAACAACGTAAACATATCGGTTTTATAAACGGCGGCTTTGTGGTATACTAACATAAATCGCAATCAAATCGTATTATGATGTAAGAAAGGACAACTCCATGAGTACACATATAAATGCAGCCAATAAAAATGATATCGCTCAGACAGTCCTGATGCCGGGAGATCCTCTGAGAGCTAAGTTCATCGCAGAGAACTTCCTTGAAGGAGCTAAATGTTACAATGAGATCAGAGGCATGTATGGATTCACAGGTACTTACAAAGGCGTGCCTGTTTCAGTTCAGGGTTCAGGCATGGGCATGCCATCCATGGGAATATATTCATGGGAACTCTTCACTGAATACGATGTGGAGAACATCATCCGTATAGGCACTGCCGGATCATTTCACGATGATATCAAGGTAAAAGATATCGTGGTTGCGCTGGCAGCCTCGACCGACTCCAACTACATCCATGCATTCGATGTTCCCGGAAATTACGCACCTTGCGGCAGCTACCGGCTTCTCACAAAGCTCCAGGCAGCATCTGCTGAAACCGGCATAGGCTTCAAGGCAGGCAACATCGTTTCCTGCGACGTATTTTATGAACTGAAGGAAGACTGGTGGAAAAAATGGAGATCCATGGGTATCATGGGCGTGGAAATGGAAGCAGCTGCCCTTTATATGAACGCAGCTTACAACAAGAAAAATGCCATGGCCATCATGACCATCAGTGACCACTTCGTGACCGGAGAAAAGGCAACGGCAGAGGAACGACAAAATACCTTTACCGATATGATGAAACTGGCGCTGGAAACAGCCATTAAATAGGAGGTGCCCAGGATGAAAATACTTGAATCCGCTGAAAACTATCTGGAAGCGATCCACGTTCTTTCCAAAGAAAAAGGACAAGTGAGAGCCATTGATGTGGTCCACTACCTGGGCTTTTCCAAGCCTAGCGTAAGCATCGCCATGAAACAGCTTGAAACAAACGGATATATCTCAAGAGATGAAGACGGACACATTTCACTGACTGAAGAAGGAATTGAAATTGCCATATCTGTAGTTGAGAGGCATGAATTACTTACAGACCTGTTCATGGCAGTAGGTGTCTCTGAAGAAATCGCTAAGGAAGATGCCTGCAAGGTGGAACATCATATAAGCCAGGAGACTTTTGAATGTCTCAAATCAAATATCCATAAAATCAAAAGCTCCCTTTAACGGGAGCTTATTTATGTCTATTTACCTTTTTTCTTCACCGGCATGATTATCTTGGTGATATGCTCTTCTTCATTGTCGATGTCTACCGGCGAAACGATGAATTCCTCTGATATAGGTCCTGCCAGTTCATAACCGTTCTGATTGATCCACTGCATCATGCTTATGTGGCTGTTGACAGCATCGGAGTATTTACCTACATGTATCTTGGTAACTGCGTCGAAACCTCCGAACTTTCTGAAGTCCTTGCCTTCTCTCTCGCCGTCTATCAAAATCCCGAATTCCACATCTGTATCCTTCATAAGGAACTGTTCCAGCGGCTGCGCGTAATATGTAACGATGATCGGGCTCTTACGTATGAGTCCCTGTTCAGTGCATTTATCTGTTATGGTGATCCACTGAGAAAGCGACACATCGGAATTACAGTAGTTTTTCATGACCTCTCTAAGATACAGCAATGTGCCTTCAGGTATACGCTCAAGGGTTATGTTGTCCATAGCTTCCATATATGCGTCTGAGAAAATTCCGTCTGCCCTTGAAAGGATATCTCCGCCACGCTTAAGTCTTTCTCTAAGATTCTCACCGATGGCCTTTCGCATTTCCAGCTCTTTTATCTCATTGTCGATGGCTTCAAGCCTGTTATTTACAGCTTCCTCCATCTCCTCAACATTGAGATTTTCCAGAAGTTCCTTGATTTCTTTCACAGCAAAGCCCAGTTTTCTCAGCTGTCTTATGATAAAAAGCTTTATCATCTGGTTTTTACTGTAATATCTGTATTTACTTTCTTCGTTTCTGTATTCAGGGATAACAAGACCGATCTGATCATAGTAGCGCAATGTCTTGATGGATACACTGCACATCTCTGCAACTTCCCCTATGGAGTATTTTTTTACTATCATTTTCCCTACCTTATTCCCAGCAGTTTTCTTATACCTCTCTCAAGACCATCTACAGACAGCGGATACATGGATACGGCGGAGCGGATTATTTCTATGGATCCTTTGCCTCTGGCTGTGGACCATTGGTTCTCCGGTATAGGATTGAGCCATATGGCCTGATCGTAATTGTTCACCAACCGCTTAAGCCATGCCACCGGTGAAACGTTGTCGGAAACTCTGTTTCGTCTGTTACCGTTGTAGTATCTCAGTTCCCATGATGCCATGGAAGCATCACCCACAAACAGTATCTTATAATCATCGCCGATATTCTTCAAGACCCATTCGGTGTCAACACTGTCTTTAAGGTCACACATAGGTGTCTTATAAAGCTTATTATAAGGGCAATTATGAAAATAGTAAATCTTAAGATCTTTAAAATGATTTTCTTTGCTCACCGCCTGGAAAAGCTGACTGCATAGTTTAGCATACTTTTCCATGGATCCGCCGGAGTCAAAGAGAGCTATCAGTTTAACGGTATTCTTTCTCGGATAATCATATACGAGGCTGAGCATTCCCGCATTATCACAAGTTTTGTTTATGGTCGCATCTATATCCAGTTCGTCTCTGGCCTGACCAAATCGTGAAGAATACTGTCTGAGTCTTCTTAAAGCCGTTTGAAAATGTCTGATGTCTATGGTTTCATCTTCCCTGAAATCTCTGTAGTTTGTCCTTGCGATCACCTGCAAAGCACTCTGATGGGTAGAAAACTCCCCTACTCTGAATCCATTAAGCGCATATCCGGAATTTCCAAGGGGAGAAGTACCTCCCGTACCTATCCATCTGTTTCCTCCGTTATGGGCTTCTTTCTGTTCTTCCAGTCGCTTTTCAAACAGCTCCTCAAGTTCTTCGAAACTCAAGTCCGTTCTGGCGTCAACTTCATCTTTATCATAAGGCATCTGGTCAATTGGCGTACTCAAAAAACCCCACAGATCATCTGAGATTTCACCGGAGGATGTTACAGCTGCTTCAAAATATGCACTGAAAAGCTTTCCGTACATATCATAGTCCGCTTCTGACTTTATTAAAATGGCTCGGCTTAAAAAATAAAATCTTTGAAGGCTGGAACAGGCAAGTCCTTTATCCAGAGCATCCATCAAAGTCATCCACTCATCGAGAGATACTTTAAGCCCTGCTTCTCTTAGAAAATAAAAAAAGCCGGAAAATACCATAATGCAATGCCTCGTCTTAAATCTGAAAAAAAGAGGTTTCTCCTCAACAGAGAAGAAACCTCGATTGTTTTAAATCTTATCTGATTTCATAAACGAACTGTACTACTGTTGACAGTGGTGGATCCTGAAGTACATCGATTGAGCTTGGGAATGGAGGGTTTTCAGGAACTTCGATGATCTTGTATGAACGTACTTCGATCAGTGCCTTACCGTCTTCAACCTTCTTGATCTTAGCGATGTATTCCATATAGTCTCCTGCGAAGCAAGGAGTATACAGTCTAACTTTCTTAGTTTCTACGCATCTTCCCAGATTGCCGTAAGTCTTAGCCATCAGTCTCTTAGCACAGTCTTCCATCAGAGTGATGCTTCTGGCACCGTTTACAACGCCGCCGCCGTAGAATACGTCACGGTCTGACATTCTGTATCTGTAAGTCATTGTTTCGCCATCTTCACTCATTCCGTCTTCCAGAGGGAAGTCTTCCAGAGCTCTCCATGGGTCGATTACAGTACCATCAGGCTGTTCACCTCTCTGGAGGTGCTTCTTAACTACCAGACGTACGTTACCTTCTGTACATTTAACAGGTTCATCAAACCATACCATGTCGCCAGGCTTATAGTCTTCTTTTCCTGCTCTGTCAGCAGGTGTAGCCAGCTTGAATACTTCGATGAGGCAGTCTCTTGAGCTGTTTCCAACGTTAGTCAGAGTTGCCTTATATTCCATCATGTCGCCAACATATACGTCTTCGTAGATCTTAACATCATGATATCCCAGGCACAGAGATTCGTCTCCGTCACACAGGATCATTTCTTCAGTTTCAACGTCACCGATGAAGTCAAACTGTCTTCCCACAGGAACGATTCCGTCAGGAGTGTTAGCATCAGCAGTTGTCATGTTATAGCTTAAATAAGATACCTTTCTCATTATAAGGTCCTCCTTCTTATGTATTCCTACAATATTTTATTCCGGTTACAGTACACCTTCAGCCTTCAGCTGTTCTTCTTCTTCCTTAGTGATTCCGAAGATTTCACAGTTATGCTGTCCGAGAAGCGGTGATGGAGTTTCAACAACGCCCGGTGTTTCTGACAGCTTAGCAACTACGCCCTGGAAGTACAGATCGCCTGCTGTAGGGTGATCGCAGTGTACCATCATTTCTCTTGCCTGGATATGTGGATGTTCGATAGCTTCCTTAACATTGAGAACAGGTCCGCAAGGGATAACTGCTTCATCCATGATAGCTTCGATTTCAGCCTTAGTATAATCCTTAGCCCAGTCACCAATTACTCTCTGAAGATCAGGCTGGTAGTTCTGACATCTCAGATCATTAGTTGCGAATCTAGGGTCTTCCAGAAGTTCAGGATGTCCGATAGTCTTAGCGAACTTGTCGAACAGTCTGTCGTTACCAACACCGATAGCTACGAATCCGTCCTTACATTCGAAGATGTCGAATGGAGCGATCGATGGGTCGATGTTACCGTTTCTTTCAGGGATGTATCCGCCCATAGTGTATTTAACCAGTGAGTTTTCCAGCAAGCTGAAGATAGTATCGATCATTGATACGTCGACCAGCTGTCCTTCTCCTGTTCTTTCACGGTGTACCAGTGCAGTTGCAACACCAACGTACAAATAGATACCTGCAACGTGGTCAGCGATAGACGGACCAACCTTTGTTGGGATAGTTTCAGGGAAACCGGTCAGGTTAGCCATACCGCCCATAGCCTGTGCAACGATGTCGTAGCAAGGTCTGTGCTTCAGAGGTGAAGTCTGACCGAATCCTGAACCTGAAGCATAGATGATATTAGGATTTACTTTCTTAACTGATTCATAATCGATTCCCAGTCTTTCAGTAACTCCGCCTTTATAGTTTTCAACGAGGACATCTGCTTCCTTAATCAGCTTCCAGAGCATTTCTTTGCCCTTTTCTGTTTTAAGGTTCAGAGTAGCGCCCTTCTTGTTTCTGTTTACATAGCAGAAGAAGCCTGATTCTCCACTTTCTTCATCGATAGGTCCCCATGTTCTCATCTGGTCGCCGAAAACAGGTTCGATCTTCAGTACTTCTGCACCATAGTCTGCCATCATCATTGTGCAGAAAGGTCCATTCAATGCTGAAGTCAGGTCAACTACTTTAATTCCCTCAAGTGCTTTTTTCATTTTAAGATATTCTCCTTTAAAACTTAATTATTCCATAGTCCAGTGCTCATAAAGCAAGTAGATTTTATCATAAACAGACATATAAATACACCTAAAAATCAATATTTTGTTATTTTTTTATCATTTTTTAGGCTACTTCAACCCTCCCCTTACAGTAGGGTAGAAAGTTCAAAAAGCAAGGAATGAATTCAAGGATCCATCCCTTGCGATAATACTATATGTTATTTTGATTCTTTTGCTTCTTTGATAGCTTCAACCATCATAGGAACAACCTTGAAGAGGTCTCCAACGATACCGTAGTCAGCAATGTCAAAAATTGGAGCATTTTCATTCTTGTTAACTGCGATGATAAGTTCGGAATCCTGCATACCAGCCTTGTGCTGGATAGCTCCGGAGATACCCAGTGCAACGTAGATCTTAGGATGTACAGTCTTACCAGTCTGTCCTACCTGGTGGTCCGCTGACAGCCAGCCTGAGTCGATAGTAGCACGGGAACCGCCTACTACAGCGTTGCCGAAAGCATCTGCCAGCTGATGAGCCAGTTCGATACCGCCTTCAACGTCCTTGCTGATACCACGACCAACTGATACGAT
>CAYTVH010000006.1:20393-39761 GCA_964441805.1 uncultured Oscillospiraceae bacterium
GCAGGTCTTGTCTGCTTCAGGTTAACGTCTTCCATGTTGAACTTAGTGTTTGCCAGGTCCAGAGTTGATGATTTTTCCAGGAAGTCAACATAGTTGTTCATGTCGATGTCCAGATGTGTACAGTCTGCAGTCAGACCTGTTCTCAGTCTTGCAGCACATCTAGGGCCCAGGTCTCTACCGATGTTAGTAGCTCCCAGCAGGATTACTTCCGGTTTCTTGTCCATTGCTACGTCACACAGAACCTTAGCATAAGCATCTGTAGTATATACTTTTAATTCAGGGTGGTTACATACGATAACTTTGTCAGCACCGTATCCGCCCAGTTCCTTAGCGATTCCTTCAACGTTATCACCGAGGAGTACGCCGATCAGCTTAGCGCCTCTTTCGTCAGCGAGCTTTCTACCTTCGGAAATAAGTTCGAAGTCTGTATTCATTAATTTTCCTTCACGCTGTTCGCAGAATACCCAAATATCTTTGAAAGCAGCAATATCTGAACTGTTAAAAGCCATTATTTTCTCTCCTTCCATTAAATCAAGTGCTTGTCAAGCAGTCTTTCTGCTAAATCTACACAAGTTTCTTTACCGTTACCTTCCAGCATGATTCCAACGCCCTTGAGCGGAGGAGTAAATGACTTGAAGATGTTTGTAGGGGAACCCTTCAGACCGATAGTATCCAGCTCGATCAGCGGTTCGTCCTTCAGTGCTTCGAAGTCAAGAACTGTCAGCGGCTTTGAATAGCAATCGTTGATTCCGTTGAGAGTCATATATCTAGGAACAAATTCGTTGTCCTTGATGCAAGTGATCAGGCAAGGAGTCTGAACCTTTATCTTCATGTATCCATCTTCCAGCATACGCTTTACGATGATTTCGTTTCCGTTCTTTACCAGTTCTGCACAGTATGTAACCTGTGGGATATTCATCTTTTCAGCGATCTGAGGACCAACCTGAGCAGTGTCTCCGTCGATAGCCTGTCTTCCGCAGAAGATGATGTCTTCTTCGCCCAGTCCCAGGTGAGTGATTGCAGCTGAGATGATCTGTGATGTTGCGAATGTATCTGATCCGCCGAATTCTCTTGCTGAGATCAGTACTGCATCGTCAGCTCCCATTGCCAGCAGTTCTCTGAGCATTCCTTCTGCAGGAGGAGGTCCCATTGTTACTGCTGTAACCTGACATCCTGTAGCATCTTTTAATCTAAGAGCCTGTTCCATAGCGCTAAGGTCATCGTGGTTGATGATAGTCTGCATGGAAGCTCTGTTTAATGTTCCGTCCGGATTTACTGCAACAACGCCAGAAGTGTCCGGAACCTGTTTTACGCATACATATATTCTCATTGTTCTACACCTTCCTTATTTGCCCATTACTGCTCTTGAAATAACTACCTTGTGGACTTCTGAAGTACCTTCATAGATTTCAGTGATCTTAGCATCACGATACATTCTTTCGAGAGGGTAATCCTTCATGTATCCGTATCCACCGTGGATCTGCAGTGCCAGGTTTGTTACGAATCTAGCATTTTCTGAAGCATTCAGCTTACACATAGCAGCTTCCTTGGAGAATGGCTTGCCATTGTCTTCCAGATAAGCAGCTTTGTAAACCAGACATTCAGCAGCTTCAGTCTTAGTAGCCATATCAGCCACGTACCACTGGATTCCCTGCAGAGCTGAGATCGGCTTTCCAAACTGTACTCTTTCGTGTGAGTACTTAACAGCCAGGTCGATAGCTTCCTTAGCAACACCCAGAGCCTGAGCGCCTACGCCGATTCTGGCTCCGTCCAGAGCCTGCATAGCGATCTTGAAGCCCTGTCCTTCTTTTCCCAGCAGGTTTTCAGCAGGAACACGAACGTCTTCGAAGATAAGTTCAGCAGTTTCTGATCCTGCGATACCCATCTTGTTTTCGATCTTACCTACTGAGAAGCCAGGCATTGTATTTTCTACGATAAGAGCTGACATTCCTCTCAGACCCTTTGAAGGATCTGTCAGTGCGAAGATAACCAGAACGCTTGCTCTGCTTCCGCCTGAGATAAAGCACTTACCGCCGTTGAGTACGTATTCGTTTGTTTCAGGGTCAAAGATTGCAGTAGTCTGTACTGAACCTGCATCTGATCCTGCGTTTGGTTCTGTCAGCGCGAAAGCACCAAGTTCTCCGCCCTTAGTCAGTCTTGGCAGATACTTTTCTTTCTGAGCCTGAGTACCATACTTAGCGATCGCCTGAGGTGCGATCAGGTGAATTGATAAAATAGCAGCTGATGACATGCACTTTCTAGCGAATTCAGTTACAGCGATAACCTTTTCTGTAGCTCCGCCGCCTGTACCACCAAATTCTCTAGGTACACCGATTCCTGTAAATCCTACTTCAGCCATCTTCTTGAAGTTTTCAACCGGGAAAACGTGAGTTTCGTCCAGTTCAGCAGCGATTGGCTCCAGTTCGTTTTCAGCAAACTGCGCCGCCACTTTCTTCAGCAGTTCTTGTTCTCTTGTTAATGAAAAGTCCATATGCTCCACCTTTCCTTTAAATATTTATAGATTTTTATATGGTCACAAATTTACCTATCATAATATTAAATGATATCTCAGCGGACAGTCAAGGGAAGATTCTTGATTTTTCTCGCTCCTTTTTTGATTGCAACCAAAAACTCTCCCCTTAGGGGAGAGTTTTTAAATTTTTGTTCAATCACCATGTTATTATAATTTAGGAAAGCCATTGTTCTCATCAAGCTCATTGAGATCATACGGTGTGGCCTGATATACGTAGTAATTGAGCCAGTTGGAAAACAGCAGGCTTGCATGGCTTCTCCATCTGAACATGATCTCATCCTCAGGATCATCGTTCCTGAAGTAGTTCTTAGGAACATCTATTTCGAGACCCTTGTTGACATCTCTGAAGTATTCTCCTGCCAACGTGCCCTTATCATATTCCTGATGTCCCAGCACGAATATCTGTCTGCCGTTTTCTGTAGATATGATATGAGGACCCACTTCCATGGAGTCAGCCAGTATCCTCAGCGCGGAACACGCCTCAATGTCTTCCCTCAGCACTTCAGTGTGTCTTGAATGCGGTGCAAAGAAGATCTCATCAAAACCTCTTACCAACGGATTGTGCGGACGGAGGACTTTATGTTCAAACACGCCAAACACCTTGCTGTCCATAAGGCGTTTGTCTATCCCATAATGATAATACAGTCCTGCCTGTGCACCCCAGCATATGAACATGCTGCTGTAAACATGGGTCTTGGCGAACTCAAATATCTCACACAGTTCCTTCCAGTAATCCACCTGTTCGAACGGCATTTGTTCAACAGGAGCTCCCGTCAAGATCATTCCATCGAAATATTCATCCTTGATCTCATCGATGGTCTTATAGAATGAATCCATATGATCCTGTGAGATATTTCTCGATTCATGGGAGCCCATGGTGACCAGCGTCATTTCTACTTGCAAAGGGCTGTTGGCCAGCACTCTTGCCAGCTGGGTCTCCGTAGCTATTTTAGTAGGCATGAGATTAACGATAACTATCTTCAGGGGACGTATATCCTGCTGAGTAGCTCTCGTTTCACTCATTGTAAATATATTTTCATTTAGAAGGGCTTCCGCAGCCGGAAGCTCATTAGGTATTATAAGCGGCATCGGTCATTTCTCCTCGTATCAAGGCCGGACATCCGGCATATTATTTCAAAGCCTGTTCAATATCAGCAATAAGATCTTCTGCATCTTCAAGACCACATGAAAATCTTACCAGGTCAGGGCTTACCCCTGCAGCAACCAGTTCTTCATCGTTCATCTGTCTGTGGGTAGCGCTTGCCGGATGGAGGCAGCATGTTCTGGCATCTGCCACATGAGTTTCTATGGCTGCTATCTTCAGCTTGCCCATGAATTCCTCAGCAGCAGCTCTTCCGCCCTTTACACCGAAGGATACTACTCCGCAGGAACCTTCAGGCAGGTACTTCTGAGCCAGCTCATAGTCATCGTCGCCTTCAAGACCGCAGTATTTTACCCATTCGATCTTTTCGTGCTGCTGCAGATACTTGGCAACAGCCAGACCGTTTTCTGCATGTCTCTTCATTCTTACATGGAGACTTTCCAGTCCCAGATTCAGTATAAACGCATTCTGAGGTGACTGGATGGAGCCAAAGTCTCTCATCAGCTGAGCAGTCGCCTTGGTGATGAAGGCACCTTCCAGCCCGAATCTTTCTGTATATGTAACTCCATGGTAGCTGTCATCAGGTTCACACAGGCCGGGGAATTTTTCAGGATATTTGGTCCAGTCGAACTTACCTGAATCTACGATACATCCGCCTACGCCTGCTCCATGTCCATCCATGTACTTGGTAGTTGAATGAGTAACGATGTCAGCTCCGAATTCAAAAGGTCTGCAGTGAACAGGAGTTGCAAAAGTATTATCGATTATCAATGGAACCCCATGCTTATGCGCTGCATTGGCAAATGCTTCGATATCCAGTACCGCAAGTGCCGGATTGGCGATGGTTTCACCAAATACTGCCTTGGTATTAGGCTTGAAAGCAGCGTCCAGTTCTTCTTCTGTTGCATGAGGCGGAACGAATGTGAATTCGATGCCCATTCTCTTCATCGTAACTGCGAACAGATTATATGTACCGCCGTAGATCGTTGAGGAAGCCACAACGTGATCTCCTGCGGAAGCGATATTGAAAACAGCATAGAAATTAGCAGCCTGTCCCGATGAAGTCAGCATAGCTGCACTGCCGCCTTCCAGAGAAGCGATCTTCGCCGCCACATAATCATTGGTTGGGTTCTGGAGTCTCGTATAAAAGTATCCCGATGCCTCCAGGTCAAAAAGCTTTCCCATATCCTGACTTGAGCTATATTTAAAAGTAGTGCTCTGAACTATAGGGATCTGTCTTGGTTCCCCATTTCCAGGTCTATATCCATCTTGTACACATTTAGTTCCTATTCCCATAATACAAACTTCCTTTCTATTCAAATATCGAATATTTATTATACACTATTTTGCCAATGATTTCAAATACTCTTCTCTTCCCTCTCTGTAAAGATCTCCGCCATCACTGTCCAATACAACAGTGACCGGCATATCCACCACATAAAGCTTTCGCACTGCTTCAGCGCCAAGATCTTCAAAGGCTATCACTTCGGCAGATTTTATCTGTTTTGCCACCAGTGCTGCCGCACCGCCTATGGATGCAAAGTACACGGCCCCATTTCTTATGACAGCTTCCTTTACAGCCTCGTTTCTCTGTCCTTTTCCTATCATGGCTGCCTGCCCCATATGGAGAAAATCCGGTGCGTAAGCGTCCATCCTGTAGCTGGTGGTAGGTCCTGCCGAGCCTATGGGCTGTCCCGGCTTTGCCGGCGTCGGTCCCACGTAATATATTATGGCATCCTCCAATGCAAAAGGCAGCTCTTCGCCTCGCTGCACCATTTCCATCATCCTTTTATGGGCAGCATCTCTCGCCGTATATATGGTCCCTGTAAGAAGGACTCTATCTCCCGCCTTCAAAGGTTTAAGCTTATTTTTTGTAAAGGGCTCCGTTATTCTGTGTTCCATCATATGACCGCCTCCTTGTGTCTGCTGACATGGCAGTTGATGTTGACTGCCACCGGAAGTCCCGCTATATGGGTCGGCGCTGCCAGTATCTTCACGGCCAGTGCCGTGGTCCTGCCGCCGAATCCTTGAGGTCCTATACCCAGCTCATTGATCTTTTCGAGGAGTTCCTTCTCCATATCTGCATAATAAGGATCCTCGTTCTCCTTATCTGCCGGTATAAGAAGTGCCTTCTTTGCCATCAGTGCAGCCTTATCAAAAGTACCGCCTATCCCTACTCCAACAACTATAGGAGGACAAGGATTGGCTCCTGCCTCTTCACACGTATTGATGACAAAGTTCTTTACTCCTTCTTCGCCTGCAGACGGCGGAAGCATTGCTACGCGACTCATGTTTTCTGATCCGAAACCCTTAGGGGCAACTGTGATCTTCACTTTATCGCCGTCTACTATCTCGACATGGATATGAGCCGGTGTGTTGTCTCCGGTATTTACTCTTCTAAGGGGATCTTTGACTACGGACTTTCTCAGATATCCTTCATCATATCCGCGCCTTACACCTTCATTTACTGCCTCATAAAGTGATCCTCCGGTGAAGTGCACATCCTGTCCGATCTCTAAAAATACACAAGCCATCCCTGTATCCTGACATAAAGGGAAAACACCCTCTTCAGCTATGGAGATGTTTTCTTCAATGCTGGCGAGCACATCCTTTGCAACAGGCCATGTCTCTTCAAAAGCTGCTTTGCTGATGCACTTCTTAACATCGTCTCCAAGATGATGGTTTGCTTCAATGCAAAGTTCCGCTATTTTGTTTTCTATTATTTTAAGGTCGATTTCTCTCATCTTTGATCCTCTCAAATCATAAGGTGTTATCTATTTCTTCCATGGTTTTCTTCAATATACCATCCACATCCATGCCGATCACGTCCAGCATCTCTGCCTTGTAACATACTACATCCTTTATACCGTAAAGGATGCTGCAAAGACCTTTCACATAGTCGAAACCGAAGTTGAAGCTTTGTCCGGGCATCGATGTGGGACCGCCTGAAGTCATGACATAAATAAGTCTCTTCGCTTTGCAAAGGCCCTGCGGGAATCCCTCTTCATTATAGAAAAAAGTCACGCCCTGAACTGTAACTGCTTCCAGATAATTCTTGACCATTGCCGGAAATGCCAGATCCCAGTAAGGTGCGGCGATCACTATGGTATCAGCCTCAGCGAACTGCTTCGCATATTTTAGCATATATCCCGATCCGTCCGGATTTTTGATCATCTCATCTCTCTGAAGCATAGTTTCATAGTTAAGAGGCTGTATATTTTCTTTCTCAAGATTTACTTCTTCTATATCTCCGCCTATTTTGTCAAGCACATGGTCAGCAAGTATCTTCGTACGTGATTCAGGACGTACGCAGGCATTTACGAATAAAGTTTTCATGTGTCACACTCCTAATATCTTAATACATTGATTATACTGCATAGTTTCAAAAAACACATCATAAACTTGTACAAATCTTTTTGTTGGGAGCACTGCCATGAGAATACCAAGACGAATAAAAAAGCTTCTGCGGTTTCGACTTACTAAGCCATTGATAATTACTGTAATTCTGATATGTATCCTGCTGGTAGCCATGCCTTTTTTTATGACACGGCTACTTGCTGATGACGATAATTACAAGGATAACACTGCCGGTCCTTCTTTTGAGCTTATAGAAGTGCCTGATACTATAACAATATACAGAACTGAGACAGGCAAATGTGAAGAAATAGATTTTGAAAAATACATCAAAGGTGTCGTCGCATGTGAAATGCCTTCGACCTTTCACGAAGAAGCATTAAAAGCTCAGGCTGTAGCTGCCAGGACATACTCAACGGCCAAGGCGATCAGTTCTGATAAAAGCGGTGATCCGACAGCACACCCCGGCGCCCCTTTATGTGACACGACCCATTGTCAGGTGTATAAGAATGAAGATGAATTACGAAATATCAAAGGCGAAACATGGATGAAAGATGACTGGGAAAAAATCAGTTCAGCTGTTGATGATACTGAAGGTGAACTCCTTTATTATAAGGGAGAACTGGTGCAGCAGGCATTATTCCATTCGTCCAGCGGAGGTATGACCGAAAACTCCGAAGACGTTTTTGCAGCTGCAGTGCCTTATCTTGTCAGCGTCGAAAGTCCCTATGAAGATGAGGCAACACATCAGGATGAGAAAACTGCCCTTTCCATTGATGAATTTTCTGCTGCAGTAAGAAGCAGTTATCCTTCAATCAGCTTCGGCAGTATCACATCTGAAAATATAGAGATACTCAGCAGAAGCGACGGCAACAGAGTAAATGAAATGCGGATAGGCTCTTCGTCTCTTACAGGTCGTCAAGTAAGGGAAGCCCTCGGTCTTTCATCTGCCAATTTCACAATAGATATCAGCGGCGACACCATCACCTTCACCTCCAACGGTTCAGGCCACGGCGTGGGCATGAGTCAGTACGGCGCTGACGGAATGGCTAAAGAAGGATATGACTACAAAAAAATTCTGTCCCACTACTATAGCGGGACTACTGTACAGTAACTATATTTTGAATGCACCAAAGCCACTGCATTATCTTGTTACAACCAAAAAACACACCCTGTGTTAAACAAGGTGTGCTTAAAGCGCCCGAGTCATTTTTAGTATTCTTACATTTACTTACGTATTATCTTACGTACTTTCTTCCGCAAAAAAGTCATACTTCGATATTTACAAAGCCTCAATTTCTTCGGCAGTTAAACCGGTATTCTCGGCAATGATATCTATGGGTGCTCCTGAAGCTTTGAACTTAGCGGCCATTTCTCTCAAAGTTTCTATTCGCCCTTCTGCATGGCCTTTATGGTATCCGTCTTGCTCACGAATATCAAGGCATTCCTCCATCGTAAGGTTCACTTCCAAAAAACTCATAATATCCCCCCTGTTATTCTTCAAGAACTCTTCCAAAATTCCGGCATCTATGCACTCACGTATAGCTTCATCTATTGCCCTTTCAAGGTTACCGTATTCATTTCTCAGAGCTCTTACTCTATGGATGAAAATGCTGTACTCTCTTAAAGTTTTGCAATCGTCTAAAATCTTTGAGCCCTTATCATAGTTAACATTTATCACCCTAACTATAAGTTCTAGGGATATTTTATCACATTCTCCTATAAAAGTGTCGGATAATTTCAAGGTTTGCTCTAGCGGGGCATCTTTTCTGCCATTGTAAAGAACATAGAACTCCGGTGTGGGTAATTGCACCGGGGTTTCAGAAAAGATCGCCTTCGAAAAATACAGCTTCTGATATTCTTTTGATATATATTCGAGAAACCTCAATGGCATATTAGGGCTTATTGTAGACTGATGCTCAGTCAGATTTATAAACTGCTCATTAACAATAAAGGCAAGATCATTCTTCTGCCCGTTAAAAATCGCATCATCAAGTGTTACGATTTCAATTTCGGTATCTTCCGGATAATCTTTACCGGTCAAGGCATTATAAAGCTGCAGAAGTTCTTTTTCATCGTTAAATAAGCTTCTGAATATGCTATCCTTGTAATTCCTCTTAGTTGTTCCGGTTGTTTTGCAATTTGTATTATCTGTCATCTCAAATACCTCCTTTTGGTTTATTTTCCATTTAATTCCATTATATGATCATCGAGGTATTTGTCAATATTTCCCTGTAAACTTTTTGCATTAACTAAAAAAATTCCGACCTGTTGCAATCAACAGGTCGGAACTTTATTAGGAATTTACATGAGTAACCGTAAGGTTTCTTGTTTGTTATATATCAGTGTTGCACCCACACCCACAGCCCTGTGCTTCATCCACATTGTTTTTATGTGCGCACTGACCTGCATCCGGGCAGCCTATGCATTTTACCCCTTTTTTCTTAGCTTTGACTATATATATTATAGCCGCCGCCAAAAGTACAACTACTATTATTGTAGCAATTATATTTGCCATACTTGATTACCTCTTATATTCAGCATCCAGTTCCTTATCAGCCTTCTTGATCAGGTAGATGATGTAGCAAACGATTGCTGCTACGATGATGAGTCCAGGAATGAATCCGGAACCCAGCGCCCCTGTTGTGATCAGAGTACCGATCTGGTATACCAGGAATGCGATAGTATATCCTGTTGCCAGCTGAAGGCCGATTCCTCCAAAGAGCCACTTCTTGCTCTTGATTTCTGAGTTCATAGCACCGATAGCTGCGAAGCATGGTGGAGTGTAGAGGTTGAACATCAGGTATGCCAGTGCTGCAACGGATGTGAGACCCATTGTTGCTGCAACATCTCCTGCACCTCCAACCAGTGCCAGTTCTTCAGTATCGATAAAGTTAGTGATGCTGTAACATACAGCCAGTGTACCAACGACGTTTTCCTTGGCAATGAATCCTGTGATAGCTGCTGCAGCCAGCTGCCATGCTCCGAATCCCAGTGGGATCAGAACGATAGCGAACGGTGATGCGATAGTTGCCAGGATAGAAGTGTCTTCCATACCTTCTTCAACTACCTGCAGCTGCCAGTTGAATGTCTGCATGATCTGAACCACTGCGTTACATACCAGGATGATGGTACCTGCTTTGATGATGTAAGCCTTAGCTCTTGAAAGCATTGACATACAAGCTCTTCCCAGACTTGGCACCTTGTATTCAGGCAGCTCCATGATGAAGAATGACTTTCTGTACTTATGTCCTGAAATCTTGTTTACCAGCAGTGCACCCAACAGGATCAGAGCGATACCTACGAAATACATCAGTGGTCCAACCCATGAAGCATCTGCAAAGAATGCTCCTGCAAACAGTGCAATAACAGGCAGCTTAGCACCGCATGGCATGAATGGAGTCAGCATGGCTGTTGCTCTTCTTTCTCTCTCATTCCTGATAGTACGGCTGGCCATGATTCCCGGGATTGCACATCCTGTTCCGATTATGAACGGAATAACTGACTTTCCTGAAAGCCCTACTTTCTTGAAAATAGGGTCAAGAACTACGCTGGCACGCGCCATATATCCGCAGTCCTCCAGCAGCGCCAGCAAGAAGTACATTACCATTACCAGCGGCAGGAAGCCTACTACAGCACCTACACCACCTACGATACCGTCAGCGATCAGTGACTGAAGGAATGGTGATGCATTGCTCAGCTGATCTGCAGTCCAGCCCTGGAAGGTTTCGATCCATCCTACCAGCCAGTCTGCAACGATAGGGCCCAGATATGTCTGTGAAATAGCGAATACTGCCCACATAACCAGGGCGAATATGATGATTCCTGCAAACTTATTGGTAAGAACAGCATCGATCTTATCCTGCTTGTTTGTGTCCTTTGTCAGGACTTTACGAGTTTCTACCTCTGCAACGATTTTATTTACAAATTCGAATCTCTTTCTGTCAGCTGCTTCAACAGCTTCTTTATTATGTAAGTCGATGTCTCCCTGTGCATAAGGAGCTTTCTGTCCGGCACCCTTAAGGGCAGCTGCCTTCTTTACAGCTTCAGCAATACCATTGTCAGCTGAAGATATGGAAACAGTCTTGATAACAGGACATCCCAGTTTTTCTGACAAAGCAGCTTCATCGATCTTTGTTTCTCTCTTCTCATTTATATCGCTCTTGTTCAGTGCAACTACGACCGGGATTCCAAGTTCCATAAGCTGAGTCGTGAAGAACAAGCTTCTGCTCAAATTCGTTGCATCTACGATATTGATGATAACATCAGGATTTTCATTCTTAACGTAAGCACTTGTGATACTTTCTTCAGATGTAAATGGTGACATGGAATATGCACCCGGCAGGTCAACTGCGATCAGTTCTTCTTCACCATCATAAAGATTCTTCTTGATTGGGCTTTCTTTCTTGTCGATCGTTACTCCGGCCCAGTTGCCAACTTTTTCGTTTCTTCCGGTAATCACGTTGTACATAGTCGTCTTACCACTGTTCGGATTACCTGTTAATGCAATTCTCATGAGTTCCTCCTATTAATGAAAGATTTTTATATGACCGACACTGAGGTAGTTTAGACTAACTCATGTCCAAAATATATGTGGTGCAGCGCACCACATTAATAAACTATACTAAAATAGCTGATGCCAACAGATTATCTATATTGTATCTGCCATCCTTGATGGAAACTACGCATCCGCTCTTACGATGCTTGATCACAGTAATAGGTTCACCTGTATAGCATCCCAGTGAAAACAGAAATGCATTCATTTCTTCATCGTCAGTTCTTATATCTTTTATAATATATTCTCTTCCAGCTTCTGCTTCTCTAAGCGCCATCATGTGTCCTCCTAATTATCGGTCGATTAGCTAACACTAACTATACATATGTTAGCATCAGCTAACCCTCATGTCAAGCAAATTTTAGTAATTTTCTGCCTTGATTTTAAAGTATCCCTGCTGATGGAAGCATACAGGACAAATGGCCGGTGCTTCTTTTCCTTTATGTTCATGTCCGCAGTTGCTGCATATCCAAATCACTTCTTTATCTTTTCTGAATACTTTCCCGGCCTGCATGTTTTCTTTTAGTCTCAAATATCTTTCTTCATGTTCTTTTTCGATGGCCGCCACTCCATCCATTTGTTTCGCAATATGCTCAAACCCTTCTTCTCTCGCAACTTTAGCCATATCTGAGTACATTTGGCTCCACTCATAATGTTCCCCTTCAGCCGCAGTCTGAAGGTTCTCTTCCGTTGTGCCTATCCCTGCAAAATGCTTATACCACAGTTCCGCATGTTCCTTTTCATTGGATGCCGTTTCCTCAAAAATATCTGCGATCTGCTGAAATCCCTCTTCCCTGGCCTTCGTCGCAAAATAGGTATACTTGTTTCTGGCCTGAGATTCACCTGCATATGCAATAAGCAGGTTGTCGTAAGTCTTACTGCCCTTTAATCGTTCCATAATAAAACCCCCTGAATATTGTTGATATGATTATTATCAGCAATACAGGGGGCATTATACGATTTTTATTCGTCTACGCGCATTATATTGGCACCCAGTGCTCTCAGCTTTTCAACGAAATTCTCATATCCTCTGTCCACATGATATATCTGCGAAACTTCTGTAGTTCCGTCAGCCACAAGTCCTGTGAGCACTACTGCAGCACCCGCTCTAAGGTCAGTAGCAACCACCTGTGCGCCCTGCAGCTTTTTATTTCCCGGGATGATGGCACAGTTTCCGTCAGTCTTGATATTGGCGCCCATTCTGTTGAACTCACCAACATGCATGAATCTGTTTTCAAAAACAGTCTCTATAACTACGCTAGGACCTTTGGCCACAGTAAGCAGTGCCATGAACGGTGACTGCATATCAGTAGGAAAACCCGGATAAGGAAGGGTCTTGATGTCAGTAGAATTGAGAGGCTTCTTGTCTCCTCTTACGATCATACCCTCATCGATCATTTCGATATATGCACCGCATTCTCTAAGCTTGGCTATCACAGCCTTAAGGTGATCCGGCACTATGTTCTTGATGAGTACATTGCCGCCGGTCATTGCCGCTCCTACCATGAAAGTGCCGGCTTCTATCCTGTCAGGTATCACGTGATGGGCTACAGAACCCAGTTTTTTTACACCTTCTATCTTGATGGTATCAGTTCCTGCCCCTTTGATCCTCGCTCCCATCTTATTGAGGAAGTTGGCCAGGTCAACGATTTCCGGTTCCTGAGCCGCGTTTTCAAGTATAGTGGTACCTTCGGCAAGTGCCGCTGTCATGATTATCACTTCAGTGGCGCCTACGCTAGGAAAGTCCAGATAAATGGTACTTCCCCTGAGCTTGTCCACGCTGGCATCAACGATACCTCTGTTGAGCTGGTCTTCATCAATGGTAACTCCAAGAGCTCTAAGACCTTTAAGATGAAGTTCTACAGGTCTTTTGCCGATAGCACATCCTCCTGGAAGATGTATAACTGCCCTTCCGGTTCTGATAAGCAATGCACCGAGAACCAGTATGGATGCTCTCATCATCTTAACCAGTTCGTACGGAGCTTCATATACTATATCTTTAGATGATTCGATCGTTACGCGATTATTATCTAAATCTTTATCAACGGAAGCCCCCAGACTCTCGAGAAGTCTGCACATAACATCAACATCTCTCAGCGCAGGAACATCCTTGATAACACATTTCTCTTCTGTTAAAAGTGCAGCAGCCATGATAGGAAGAACTGCGTTCTTTGAACCACTTATTTTCACTTCCCCTTTAAGCGGAGCACTTTTTTGTACTAAGAATTTTGCCACTTCAATCCTCCAAAACCTCTAGTTAGCTAACAATTTATTATACTTTGTTTCCAGCATTTTTTCAAGATATACATACGATAAGGAAGAGGTTTCACATGTTTTACACATAAGGGGAGCAAAACGTATTAAACACCTCTTCCTTGATACTATTCTTGCCAAAGGTTTTTTATTTCACGCAAAAAAAGGGCAAATACCTTTGCACCTTTTTGTTTGCCTATTTACAGTTCAGCAAGCTCCTTGACACAAGCAGCACACACATTCTTCCCCTTTATCTGCTTGATATCATCAGAACTTCCACAGAATACACATGCAGGCTGATATTTCTTCAGCATGATGGATTCTCCATCAACATATATTTCCAAAGGATCTTTGATATCGATATTCAGAGTTCTTCTGAGTTCGATCGGCAGAACTATTCTTCCCAGTTCATCAACTTTTCTTACTATTCCTGTAGCTTTCATTTTTACTCCTTTCACAACACGTGAACCAGTATATTAAATACTATTTATCTTCCTTTTTTTCCTTATCGATGGCATTCTTTACAGCCGCAACTGCCTTGACCACAGAAGATAAGGCAGCAACAGTGCTCTGTTTGCCCTTGATCGCTTCTGAGAAATCTGTCACGGATTCTGAAACGTTTGATATGATACCATCTACATCTTTACTTCTGTTTGCAGCTATTTCAGATACCACTTCGACGTCTTCAAGGATCTTGTTTGCATGATCCAGCGTCACCATTAACTTTTTAAGCAGCTTCACAATATATACCGCAAGTACGATAACTGCAACCACGACCACGATGATCGCCAATAATTTGATATCAATCGTTACATTCATAATGATGCCCTCCCATACTATTTACATTATCACACATACTGGAAATATTTTCAACATAATTTTAAGATAGCAGAATAATTTTACCTCGGAGGTGTTTATTATGATGAATTATATTTGGGGCTTTATGCTCATTCTGGGTATAGGCTTCGCAGTATTCAACGACAAGGCCTCAGACTTCACAGACGGTTTGATGAGCAGCTCTACCGAAGCAGTGGAATTCATAATTGCACTGGCAGGCATAATGGCAGTATGGTGTGGTCTGATGAAGATCGCTGAAGAATCCGGTCTGATAGAAAAAATATCTTCAGCAGCTAGTCCTTTGATGAAATATTTGTTCCCCAAAGTAAAAAATCAACAAACAACTGCCATGATGCTGATGAGCTTTATCGCCAATATATTTGGTGCCGGCAACAGTGCCACCGTATTCTCTCTCAAAGCCATGGAACTTCTCGACCGGGAAAATGGCGCCTCGGAATACGCAAGTAACTCCATGTGCATGTTTGTTGCCCTTACCATGTCCATGGTCCAGCTTGTCCCTATAAACATTATCAAAATACGCAGTGATCTGGGCTCTGCATCACCTGAAGATATAATACTGCCATCTATACTGGCAGGCATTATCTCTATGATCATTTCCGTATGGGTATGTAAATTATATGAAAGGAAATCTTCCTATGTCTAGTATTCTCAGCATCTTCTCCGTATTATTCCTGCCATTTTTGATAACGGTAATACTTTTATACGGTATCAGAAAAAAGACTCCCATATATGATGTTTTCATAGAAGGGGCTAAGGAAGGTCTGCATACATGCATTGAAATACTTCCTTTCATAATAGGTATTTTCATAGCCATAGAAGCCCTAACATCTTCCGGTGCCATGAAATTTATAGAAAGCACGGCAGCTCCTTTTTTTGAGCTTCTCCATATTCCCGAAGAGTTAATATCTTTGATCATGCTCCGTCCTGTATCAGGCAGCGGCTCCCTTGTGGTGGTTGAAAGGATCATGCAGGGCTCCGGGCCCGACTCTTTTATCGGCAGATCAGCTTCAGTCATGGCAGGAAGCTGTGAGACAGTTTTCTATGTACTTGCCCTCTACTTCGGAGTAACATCCGTAAAAAAAATGAGGCATGCTTTTTCAGCAGGCCTCATCGGTTATGCAGCCGGTGTTCTGGCATCAGTGTATATATGCATGTTCATATGAACAGCGCTTTGACAAAAATCACTTTCGCTCATATATCTTCTGTATTTCTTCACTGTACTGACCATCTTCTCCATAAACGGCCAGCTCTTTCATTACTTTCATCTCCCTTCCACCGCCTTTGATGCAGTGGATGAGAACTATATTTGGAGCTTCTCCCGGCTTAGGTACGACCAGTCTCATATCTTTAGGTTCAAGACCGTACTTCCTGCAGTAGTAAAATATATCAGCAAGTCTTGAAGGTCTGTGGACCATAAAGAAATGTCCACGCCTCATAAGCAGCATATTTGCTGCCTTTATGAAATCCTCTACCGTTGCTGAAGACTCATGCCTTGCTATGAACTTGGCCTTGCTGCTGCTCGGTATGGCACCACCCTTTATAAAATAAGGAGGGTTGCACGTCACCACATCAAAGCTTCCACACTGTAAGTCGTCAACAATACCATCGCCGGCCATCTTCTCACAGCCGCAAATCTGCAGCACATCTCCATTGATGAAGTTGAGCCTCTCATCCAGACCGTTCATCTTGCAGCTTCTCACTGCCATGGCAATGGCATCTTCCTGAACATCTATCCCTGTTATACGGGCATTCTCATTCTTGTGACTAAGAATTATCGGTATGATTCCATTACCTGTCCCCAGATCAACAGCCTTGGAAAAATCCGGACATAAGCTGGCTGCAAAGTCTGCCAGTATCACAGCATCCACGCCGTAACAGAACTGCTCCGGGTCTTGTATCAGTTTGAGATCTCCAAAACCTATATTTTCTATTCTTTCCATAGCCTGCTTAAGCCTTAGTCCTTCATCAGTTCTTTGATTTCCTTGAGAAGATCTCCGTCAAGATCTGCCAAGTCGTCTTCTTTCTTCTTGTTATTGTTGTGCTTTTTGTTTACCCTTCTGATTTCTTCCTTACCGTAACTGTAAAGCTCCGTACTCAGCTTTTCTTCTATATTCTTTTCCTTGGAACCTTCTTCGAGAACTAACCTTGTTTTGATTATGTTCTCAAGGATATTAACATCAGTTACTACGGCCATACCGTCAGGAGTCTTGATCTTCTCCCCAACCGAAGGCATCCCTTTTTTCAAATGAGTGTAAACTTCGTTTTCAAACTTTAGGCAGCACATCAATCTTCCGCATATTCCGGAAATCTTTGATGGATTAAGCGAAAGATTTTGTACCTTTGCCATTTTGATGGATACAGGTTCGAAATCCGAAAGCCATGTATTACAGCAAAGACCTCTGCCACAGTTGCCTACTCCGCCCAGCATCTTCGCTTCGTCTCTTACGCCTATCTGTCGAAGTTCTATCCTCATTCTGAATACAGCAGCCAGATCTTTTACCAGTTCTCTGAAATCCACTCTGCCGTCTGCCGTGAAGTAGAACACCACCTTGCTGTTATCGAAAGTGTATTCCACATCGATAAGCTTCATTTCAAGACCGTGAGCGTCCACCTTTTCCTGGCAAAGTCTCATGGCTTCTTCTTTTTTCTCAAGGTTTTCCTTATGTTTCTTCTTGTCCTTTTCATTGGCGATCCTAATGATACTCTTAAGAGGAGCAACTATTTCAGATTCTTTCACTTCTGTTTCTGCCAGTGTAACTTTACCAAACTCCAGACCTCTGGCAGTCTCTACTATGACATTATCTCCAACTTCGACCTTATGTCCTCCCGGACTGAAGTAATAGAGTTTTCCTGCTTCTTTAAACTTTATACCAACTATTTTTACCATTATCTATCCTCCGATTTTCAAAAGCAGATTCTTTATGGCATAAGCTGTTGAAACACCTTGCTTTATCTGCTTTCTTGTACTTTCTACTGCATGGATATTATCCATGAGCATATCACTTTTGTAAAGGGATATGCCCTTCGTTTTTTCCATCAGGATGTTTCTGTAAACCACCTGAAGAGCATCAAGGAATGCAGCTGCCTCTTCACTGCTTCCCATTATATCATCGACTTCTTTTTTGACTCTGTAAAAAGGCTTTCTGTCCAAGGTCATCTCTACGACTTTCGTAGCCTTCTCCATCATAGAGTCGTAATTCTCACTGCCAAAATAATTTATTCTGTATTTGACACACCTTGACTGTATGGTCTGTACCAGATTCTCGATATTCTCGGAAAGCAGTATTATCACCGCTTTTCCGGGAGGTTCTTCCAATGTTTTGAGCAATCTGTTCTGAGCCCTTACGGTCATGGTGTCGCTGTCAGATATTATCACAACATTTCTGTCACCAAAAGGTTTGGTTTTCAGCTTGTCCTGCATCTCTATGATATCTGCATCCTTTATGGAACCGTTTTCAGCAGAAATATAGATTATATCTTCATGATTATCGTGATCTATCTTGCTGCATATGCTGCATCTTCCACAGTTTTCTCCTGAGTTCCTGCTGCATAGTATCCCCTTAACGAAGCTTTCTGCAAATGCCTTCTTATCTATACAGCTGCTGCCTTCGAAAATATATGCATGAGAGATCTTATCTTCATTGACGATATTATCAAGCCGCGTTATTAAATTGATATTGTTTTCCTGTTCTTTAAAACGCATTAACCTGTCTTTCTCCCATTATCGGCATAAAAGTACATCAATATGCTTTCTAATTTCCATTTCGATTTCTTCGATGGTACCTGATGCATCTATTCCTACTATACGTTCAGGATACATCTCCTCTAGGGCTTCATATCCATCAAATACGGTTTGATGGAAAGAAGCTGCTTCCAGCTCGATCCTGTCTTTTTCTCTGGCTTCTATCCTGCGACTTCCTGTCTGGGGTTTAAGCTTTAACAGGAATGTCATGTTTGGCATATACTTGTCTACCGCATAACTGTTTATCACGCTTACGCTGTCACCAAGACCTCTGCCATATCCCTGATAAGCTATGCTGGAGTCAATGAATCTGTCGCAGATCACTATCTTTCCTGCGTCTATCGCCGGTCCTATCACCTCAGCAACATGCTGAGCTCGTGAAGCTGCATAAAGCATTGCTTCCGCAACGGCGGACATTGCCTTATTATCGGGATCTAAGATTATTTGACGTATCTTTTCTCCTATATCAGTACCACCCGGTTCCCTTGTAAGGATAACATCAAATCCCCTTGCTTCAAGATAATCTTTGAGTTTTCTTATCTGTGTAGACTTACCTGCACCATCTCCGCCTTCAAATGTTATAAAATAACCTTGCTTCATTTTCATACTACCGTTCTTTCTGATTCTTTTCTTCCATTCTTCTTCTGTACGCGTCATAATTAGGATTATCCCTTCTGTAATCCTTAAGCTGTGCATACCTGGCAAACTCCTGATCCCTCTTATGTTTGCCACTCTTGATGTCCCTTTCTTTTCTGATCACAGCATTATATTCCGCAGTCAGTTTCCTGAATATATAGAACATGAAAATAGCTATCGGCACTATTATCAGTATTGCAAATACTAATTTAAAGAATCCCATTTTTGCTCCTAAAACATATATAATTCACAACATTGTCAGACCAATATAGCATATATTATAGCACAAAGGTATGTGTACTGTAAAATAGAGAAACCATAAGGTTTCTCTATTT